>NZ_FOJJ01000013.1 GCF_900111775.1 Desulfuromonas acetexigens
AAGAGTAAAGCGACACGCTGATGGTCAAAAAACGAATTAATTTGGTTCTGACATGAAACAGTCTCTGCTACACTCTGATCCAAAGCGTCATCTCCTGAGGGTAGATTGGTTGTTTGGCGACAACCCATTCTATTACAGTTGATGGCGCTTTTGTTTAATTATTTCAGATATTTATTTTTTGTGCGTGCCTGCGAAAGTTGAGTAAGTATCCCGAAGATCAATTTCCTGAGCGGGAGCGATGACCAGGCGAATGACGGCGGATCGTACGTCGGTGGGAACTTGCCGCAATTCTTCGGTGAACTGAAACCACGCCGCTTGTGAATAGATCGCCAGTCTGCCGGGGTGCGATGACCTGGTGACAATGACTACCCCTCCCGTAAGGGTCGCAAGGAGCTTTGGAACCACATAGCCTCGTTCCGTTTTTTCCAGCTGAAACCACCCCAGTTCGAATCCGGCAGGCTCCGAGGCAAAATCGGGGAGAACCGGAAAAGCCACAGGCTTGGGACGCGGGGCGACCAGGCAAACGCATCCCGCCATGGCCCCGATAATTCCTTTGAGAAATGAACGCCGTCCGGTCATGACCTCCTCCTGGTTGATGTTTCGGGCATCTGATCCATCGTCGACAGCGGTTCTCAACCCCTGCCCCCGCCTTGAATTCCCGAGGGATTTCCCTCGCTCCAAGCCGCTTATGAGCGCCGGCCCTTCCCCGCCGACCGCGCCTGCAGATAGGCCTTCACCGCCCTGTCGGCCACGCCGGAAATATCCTCATCCGTTAAACCATTGACGACGACCCCACAAAGCTCCACGAGAAATTCCACACATTCCAGATGCCCACCCCTTACTGCCGACCTGAAGGCCTCGTCCCTTTTCGCATGGGCATCGGCACCCAGGGCCACGGCCGTTTCCAGCATGCTCAGATTTCCAACCCTGGCCGCATGGCGCAGTGGATAGGAATCGTCCGCCCGGATGTCCACTTTTTCGGTTTGCGACAGATAACGAACGATTTCATGATGGCCTTCAATGACCGCATGACGAAGCGGGCTGTCGTCATCGGAGGCCAAACCGACTTCTCCCATCAGGTACTTAACCAGCGGCAAATGACCGCTGCCGCAGGCGCTGGTCAAATCCACGGCCGTGAGCACATGGCGATTCGCCCCTTGGGCCAGCAGAAGCCTTACTACTTCCACGTGACCACGCAAAACGGCCCAGCGGAGAGCGCGGTTGTCCCGGGCTTCGACGTCGCATCCCTTTTCCAGCAAAAAACGGACGGACGCCATCCGCCCCGAGGCGGCGGCATGGTGCAACGCCGCCCCCTCCCAGGCGTCAACAGCCAATCCGTAGTCCTCCACCAGAACCTGGAGCAGTTCGGTTTTTCCCCTTTCGGCGGCCACGACCAAGGCAAAATCATGCTGGGAGTGTGGATCGACGCCTCTGGCGACAAGGCTCTTGACTAAGCCAGGATCGCCTTGACGGCAGGCGTCGAAGAATTCCTTGAGCCGATCCATGATCCCCCCTGTGGCACAGGCTTGCCGCCACTCCATTCACGTGATTGCTCTTGTTCGCGAATAGGATACTTCGTTGAGGCGACAGATTTTGACGCACAAAAAGGGCTTCTTTGCCATGCCGTGCCCGGGCCGCGATGCGCCAGCTTGGGCATGACGTCGGGGTTACGGCATTTGCTTACGTTTTCCTTGAGGCGAGGTTGACTAACCGGTATGCCGGTTATATTCTTGATTCACTCCTCTGGTAAATCGGTGAAAAAATGGAAACAGCTCGTCTTCTCGAAATATTGGCCAGCTACAATCGTTTCTGGACGACCGGCAAGCTCGAGGCGGGGATCTCCCGGGATTTGTTGCCTCGTTGCCTGTCCCAGGCGGACAGCCGGGAGGTTGTGGTCCTGAAAGGGGTTCGACGCTGCGGCAAGTCGACGCTTTTGGCGCAGGTGATGGAGGCCCTGCTCGGGCGGGGAATCCGGCCGCAGCAGCTCTTGCGGATCAACCTGGAGGAGCCGCTCTTTGCCGCCGAGGCGTCGGTGGAGCTTCTGGAACAGATCTACCGCACCTGGCGCGAACGGGTCTGCCCGGAAGAGAAGGGCTATCTCTTCCTCGACGAGATCCAGAACATCCCCGGCTGGGAGGCCTGGGTGCGCGGTCGCAGCGAGACCGAGGAGGTGAAGATCTTTGTCACCGGCTCTTCGGCCCGGATGCTCTCCCGCGAGATCGGCACCAAACTGACCGGTCGACAGGTCTCCTTCGAGGTTTATCCGTTGTCGTTCAAGGAATTCCTGCGCTTCAATGGGATTGAAGTTCGTTCCGAGCTCGAATATCTCGCTGAGAAGACCCGCATCCGCCATCATTTTCATGATTATCTCAAATACGGCGGATTTCCCGAGGTGGTCCTGAAGGAAAAAGACGACGACCGGGAGCTGCTGTTGAAAAATTACTTCGAAGATATTCTGTACCGGGATATCGTCACCCGTCATGAGATTCGCGACGTGGCCAGTCTGCGCAATCTGGCGGTCTTTTTGCTGACCAACAACACCCGGCCGACCAGTGTCAGCAAGCTGAAGGGCAATTTTTCCATCTCGCAGGATAAGACCGAAAATTATCTCTCGGCGATTCTGGAAAGCTATCTCACCTTCCAGTTACAGAAATTCGGCTGGTCCCTCAAGAGTGTCCAGCGGGCCGGATTCAAGCCCTACGCCATCGACACGGGGTTGCGTAACCGGGTGGCGTTTTCCTTTTCGGCCGATGCCGGACGTTTGGTCGAAAACGTTATCCATAATCAGCTGCGGCGGTGCCATGAGGAGATTTACTTTGGCGCCGAGGGTGGCGAGACCGACTTCGTCGTCAAGGAGGGGACGGCGATCACTCGGCGGATTCAGGTCTGGTACGAGGAGAATCCGCGGGCGGAAATTCCCGAGCGCGAAGTGGCCGTGTTCAGGGATTTGCCGGAGGATGGGGCGGAGTGCCTGGTGCTTACCAACGACCTGGAGACGGTCATTGCGGCTGGAGGTACAGCGGTGCGTTGCTTGCCGGTCGTGAAGTATCTGCTGCTGGGATCGGCATGATGCGTTGACGCCGGGGCTTTGGGGCGGTTTAACCAAGACCGGTTTCCCCCTCTTTGCTCCCGCCTAGTTGTTTCCCGCGACCCAAACGCGCTGTCCCTTTGGCCGACGATTTTTCCCTTTTCGGGAAAGAAACCCCGGCGGCGACGGTCGCCGAGAATTTTCCGCGCGTTTTTGCTGCGCCAATCCCAGGAGTTGATGTTGTTCAATTTTCGCGATTTCAGTTATTCGTTGTGGTGGAACCTGTTTTTGATCGTGGTCGGATCGCTCATTCAGGCCATCGGCTTCAAGGCGATTTCCACCGCCCACGGCTTCGTGCCGAGCGGTCTCTTCGGCGTCGCCGCCCTCTTCGAATATAAAACCGGGCTGCTCGACGCCGGCTCCTGGTACCTGTTGCTCAACATCCCCATGTTCATCATCGGTTACCTGCTCATCGGCAAGCGTTTTCTCGGCTACAGTTTCGTGTCAATGATGGTGATCTCTTTGGCCTACTCGGGGATCGATTTCCAGATCGATCTGCAGAACCAGCTCTACGCCGCAGTATGTTTCGGCGTGCTCGTCGGCACCGGCGCCGGGATTGTGTTGCGTTCCCTCGGTTCCAACGGCGGCCTCGATGTCATCGCGGTCATCCTCAATCAGCGCTACAACGTCGGCGTTGGCAAGACCTACTTCATCTTCAACCTCGTCCTCTTTTCCTTCAGCTTCGCCAGCCTTGACAACGACCTGGTCATCGCCTCGCTGATCGCCGCCTTCGTTGCCTCGGTCTCCGTCGAATACAGCCTCTCCCTCTTCAACCAGCGCAAGCTCTGCCTGATCATCTCCGGCAAAAGTGCCGAAATCGCCGATCAGGTGATGGAAAAGTTCAAGGTCGGCGCGACCTTCCTCGAAGGAGTCGGGGCCTACAAGAAAGAGCCGCGCCGGGTGTTGATGGTGGTGACCAACAACATCCAGCTCAAGCGGCTCGAAGAGATCATCTTCACGATTGATCCCCATGCCTTGTTCATTGTCGAAAACACCTTCAACGTCATCGGCTCGACCTTCTCGCGGCGCAAGATATACTGATCGGGAACCTTGCCGGCGCACGATGCGCATGGAGGAAATTCGAGAGGAGAAACAAACGATGAAACTGGCTGAACTTTTCGCAAACGACGGTCTCGGGATCATGGCCACCGCCGGCGCCGACGGCGGCGTCAACACCGCTGTTTACGCCCGCCCCCATGTTATTGATGAAACGACCCTGGTCTGGGGGATGACCGAGGGGCGCAGTTTTCGCAATCTCTCGCAAAATCCGAAGGCCGCCTTTCTCTTCAGGATCGACCAGCCGGGCTACCGGGGCGCGCGCCTCGCCCTGGAGCTGATCCGCAGCGAGGAGGAGGGGGCGATGCTGACCCAAATCAAGGAGCGGGCCGCCACTGTCGTTGGCGCGGGAGCGGGTCTGGCCGTCACCCATGCCGTCTGGTTCCGGGTGGTGGAGGTCCGGCCTTTGGTCTGAACGGGGGAAGAAACGAATGCACCACAGGGCCACGGAGATCTCAGAGTAAAGGCCAGGAGTGGTGAGGCCTTCTCCGCGATTTACGAGGCGAAAGCCGTTCATAAAATGATTTTTTCAAGGGAGAAACCACATGCAACTGGGGATGATCGGCATCGGCCGCATGGGCGGGGATATGGTACGGCGGCTGTTACAGCGGGGGCACGAATGCGTGATCCATGCCCGCAAGCCGGAGGCGATGGCGGAGCTGATCGCCGAGGGGGCGACGGGGAGCGGCTCGTTGACCGAGCTGGTGGAGCGGCTTGCTCCGCCCCGGGCGGTGTGGCTGATGATTCCGGCGGCGGCGGTCGACGGCGTGATCGCCGAGCTGGCACCCTTGCTGGCGCCGGGGGATATGCTCATCGACGGTGGCAATTCCCACTATCACGACGATCTGCGCCGGGCCGGAGAACTGGGCGGGCGCGGTATCCGCTATCTCGATGTCGGCACCAGCGGCGGGGTCTGGGGGCGGGAGCGGGGCTATTGCCTGATGATCGGCGGAGAAATGGATGCGGTGCGGCGGCTCGATCCGATCTTCGCCGCCCTGGCGCCGGGCAAGGAGGCGGCGGCACCGACGCCGGGGCGCGCCGGGACGGGGACGGCGGAGCAGGGCTATCTGCACTGCGGCCCGAGCGGCGCCGGGCATTTCGTCAAGATGGTGCACAACGGCATTGAATACGGGCTGATGGCGGCCTACGCCGAAGGCTTTAATCTGCTGCGCCACGCCAATGACGGCGACTCGGCCCGGGTGGCGGACGCGGAGACGGCGCCGCTGCGCCATCCCGAGCATTTCCGCTACGATTTCAAGCTGGACGAGATCGCCGAACTGTGGCGGCGCGGCAGCGTCATCGGTTCCTGGCTGCTCGATCTCGGCGCCCGGGCGCTGACGGAAAATCCCGTGCTCGACGGCTTCGCCGGGCGGGTGGCCGATTCCGGCGAGGGGCGCTGGACGATCCAGGCCGCCGTCGACGCCGGGGTGCCGACGCCGGTGCTGAGCGCCGCCCTCTATGAGCGCTTTGCCTCGCGGGATCGGGACGATTTCGCCAACCGCCTGCTCTCGGCGTTGCGTCGGCAGTTCGGCGGTCACCAGGAACCGCCGGCGGAGGGAGGCACCCATGCCGCACAGCATCCGGCTTGATCCGACCATCCTCGTCATCTTCGGCGCCGGGGGGGATCTCGCCTGGCGCAAGTTGATTCCGGCACTCTACAACCTGGGACTGGACAAGCTGCTGCCCGAGCGCTTCGCCATCGTCGGCGTCGGCCGGCGGCCGCTGCCGGTCGACGAGTTCCGCGCACGTCTGCGCCAGGGGATCGAGCAGTTCTCCCGCCGGCCGCTGGCGGACGAGGAGCTGTGGCGGCGTTTCGCCGACAACATCCGCTATGTGAGCGAGGATCTCGCCGATTCCGCCTCGGGCGCCGCTCTCGACGCCTGCCTGAACGAATTTCAGAGCAGCTGGGGGACGCGGGCCAACCGTGTCTACTATCTCGCCGTCCCTCCCGGCGTCATGGCCTCGGCGGCGGCGATGCTCCAGCGCCTCGGCGTCTGCCGCGACTGCGTTCACGACCGGCTGGTGATCGAGAAGCCCTTCGGCCGCGACCTGGAAACGGCCCGGGAGCTGAACGGTTTTCTCGGCGCCCTCTTCGCCGAATCGCAGATCTACCGCATCGATCACTACCTGGGGAAGGAGACGGTGCAGAACATCCTTGCTTTCCGTTTCGCCAACTCCCTTTTCGAGCCGATCTGGAACCGCCGCTACATCGACCATGTGCAGATCACCGTCGCCGAGACGGTGGGCATCGGCGACCGGGGGGACTATTACGATCAGGCCGGGGCGCTGCGCGACATGGTTCAGAACCATCTGCTGCAGATTCTCTGCCTGGTGGCGATGGAGCCGCCAATCTCCTTCGACGCCGAGGAGATCCGCAACAAGAAGGTCGACGTGCTGCGGGCGATCCGCCCTCTGGCGACCGGGGAGATTCATCGCGCGGCGGTGCGCGGCCAATACCGCAAGGGGCAGGTGCTGGGGGAGGCGGTGCTGGGCTATCCCCAGGAGCGCAAGGTTGCCCCCGATTCGGCCACCGAAACCTATGTCGCCCTCATGTTTCACATCGACAACTGGCGCTGGCAGGGGGTGCCTTTCTACCTGCGCACCGGCAAGCGTCTGCCGACCAAGGTTTCGGAAGTGAACGTCATCTTCCGCTCTCCCCCTCATCAGTTTTTCCCCTCGGCGGCGGTGGAGAGCTGGCAGCAGAACCGCATCGTCATCCGCATCCAGCCCGAGGAAGGAATCGGCACCCGCATCCAGGTGAAACAGCCCGGTACCCGACTGCTGCTGGGGACGGCGGATATGCACTTCCACTACCGCGAGGCCTTCAAGGTTGCCCCCCCCCGAAGCCTATGAAACCCTGCTGCTCGACGTGATTCGCGGCGACGCCACCCTCTTCATGCGCGCCGATCAGGTGGAGAGCGCCTGGCGGGTGGTCGCGCCGATTCTGGAAGCCTGGGAGGCGGTGCCGCCGGCGGACTTTCCCGACTATCCGGCGGGGAGCTGGGGGCCGGAGGCGGCCGAGCTGATGCTCGCTCGCCAGGGTCACACCTGGCTGCAACCGACCGAGGCGGAGGAGGAATGATTCGGGTTTTCGCCGATGCCGAGGAGCTGGCTCGGGGGGCGGCCGCGCTCTTCGCCGAAGAGATCAGCCGGGCGGTGACGGGGCGGGGACGGGCGTCGGTGCTGCTGGCCGGCGGCGAAACCCCGCGGCGCACTTACGAAATGCTGGCCGGGGAGCCGCTGCGCACGACCATCCCCTGGGATAAAATCCATTTCTTCTGGGGGGATGAGCGCTGCGTTCCCGCCGACGATCCGCGCAGCAATCAGGCCATGGCGCGGGAAAGTCTGCTCGATCGGGTGTCGGTGCCGCCGGCAAATATTCATCCCATCGCCTGTGCCGACTCCCCCGAACAGGCCGCCGACGCTTACCAGCGCGCGTTGCAAGATCACTTCGCCGGCGACCCGCCCCGTTTCGACCTGGTCTTCCTCGGTCTCGGCGCCGACGGCCACACCGCCTCCCTCTTCCCCGGTTCTGCAGCCCTCGCCGAACAAACGCGCTGGACCGCCGTTGTCCATCGCCCCGGCGACGCCTTTCCCCGCATCACCCTGACCCTGCCCCTGCTCAATCAGGCCCGAAGGCTTCTTTTTCTTGTCAGCGGTCAGGGCAAGTCGGCGATGCTGGCCGAGATCGTTCGTCGTGTTTCGGCTTCCGTGCCGCTCTATCCGGCGCAACGGGTACAACTCCATAACGGCGAAGTCAGCTGGTTCGCCGATCGCGCGGCCGCCGGTTGCTAAGGTCTTTCGCAAAAGCCACTTCGGAATTTTTTCCCCAAATGAATACAGGTGTCGATCATGGATGAGAAACCACAGGCCGAAACCGCCACCCCTGACTATCATGCCCTGACGGCGGACGCCGTGCTGGAGAAGCTGGAGGCGAGCGCCGACGGTCTCCCCGAAACGGAAGTCGCCCGCCGTCGGGCGGAGTTCGGACCCAATCTGTTGCCGAGCGCCGAGGCGGAAGGCCCCTGGAAAATTTTCTGGCGACAGATCCACAACCCCATCGGCTGGCTGCTGATCGGCGCCGGAGCGCTGGCCCTGCTCCTCGGTAAACCGACCGATGCCTTGGTCGTTTTCGGCGCGGTGGGGATCAACGCCGTGATCGGCTTCATCCAGGAGTTCCGGGCGGGCAAGGCGATCGACGCCCTTGCCGCAATGATCCCCACCGCCGCGACCGTGCTGCGCGGCGGCCAGGCCCAGGCGGTTTCCGCCGTCGATCTGGTCCCCGGCGATGTGGTGACGCTGCAGAGCGGCGACAAGATCCCTGCCGACCTGCGTCTGCTACGGGTCAAGAACCTGCTGGTCGAGGAGGCCGCTCTCACCGGTGAATCGCTGCCGGTGGCCAAGCGCGCCGAAGCGGTTGAGGCCGACGCGCCCCTGGGCGACCGCCTCGGCATGGCCTACAGCGGCACGCTGGTGGTGCAGGGAACCGCCACCGGGGTGGTGGTCGCCATCGGCGGCGCCACCGAACTGGGGCGGATCAACGCCCTGCTCAACCAGACCCGGCAACTGGAGACGCCGTTGACCCGGCAACTGGCCAAGGTCAGTTCGGGGATTACCGTCGCGGTGCTGGCGGTGGTGGCGGTGCTGATCGGCTTCGGCATCTGGGTCAAGGACGCCCCCGTCGGCGAGGCCCTGATGGTCGCGGTCTCCCTGGCGGTGGCGGCGATCCCCGAAGGGCTGCCGGCGGTCATCACCATCTGCCTGGCTATCGGTGTGCGGCGCATGGCCGACCGCAATGCCGTCGTCCGCCACCTTCCCGCCGTGGAAACCCTCGGTTCGACCACGGTGATCTGCTCGGACAAGACCGGCACCCTGACCCGCAACGAGATGACCGTGCAGGTCGCCTGGCTGGATGGCCACGAATACCGCTTTTCCGGCATCGGCTATGCCCCGGAAGGGGAAATTTCCCACGACGGCCGCATCGCCGAACCGACACCGGCGCTCTTCGGGCTGCTGCGCACGGCGCTGCTCTGCAACGACGCGGTTCTGCGTTTCGAGGAGCAGAGCTGGACGATCACCGGCGACCCGACGGAAGCCGCCCTGGTGGCGGCGGCGGCCAAGGGAGGGTTGGATGCCGAGGCGATGCGCGGGCGCCATCCGCGGCTGGATGTCGTCCCCTTCGAGTCGGAGACCAAGTTCATGGCGACTCTGCACCGGTTGGACGAGGGGACGGTGATCCTGCTCAAGGGGGCGCCGGAAACGGTGCTGGAACGGTGCGCCCTGGACGCGGAAGAGCGGGAACGGATTCTCGAGGTCATGGATACCTACGCCCGCCAGGGGCTGCGTGTCATCGCCCTGGCTCGCAAGGAGGCGCAGGGGGCGGAGCAGATCGCAGAGGAGGCGGTGGCCGAAGGTTTCGTCTTCGCCGGGCTGCTGGGCATGATTGATCCCCCGCGCGGCGAGGCGATGGACGCCATCCGCCTCTGCCGGGAGGCGGGCATCACGGTGAAGATGATCACCGGTGATCATCCGACGACCGCCGAGGCCATCGGTCGCCAACTCGGCCTTCTGCACGGGGAGCAAGGCGCCCTGCGCGGCCGCGATCTCGACGACCTTGACGAAGGGGGTTTTCGCCGGGCGGCGCTCGAGACCCACGTCTTCGCCCGGGTCGCGCCCGAGCATAAGCTGCGGCTGGTCGAGGCCCTGCAGAGCGAGGGGCAGGTGGTGGCCATGACCGGCGACGGGGTCAACGACGCCCCCGCCCTCAAGCGGGCCGACATCGGCGTCGCCATGGGCATCACCGGCACGGCCGTTTCCAAGGAGGCGGCCAAGGTCGTGCTGATGGACGACAACTTCGCCTCCATCACCGCGGCGGTGCGGGAAGGGCGGCGGGTCTACGACAACCTGATCAAATCCCTGGCCTTCATCCTCCCCACCAACCTCGGACTGGCCTGCATCCTTTCCGTCGCCATGTTCTTCTTTCCGACAGTGACTGTCGACGGGGTGAACGAGCTGCTCATGGCCATGTCCCCCAGCCAGACCCTGTGGATCAATCTCATCGCCAGCGTCTCCCTTTCGGTCCCCCTGGCCTTCGAGGTGCTGGAGCCCGACGCCATGCGCCGTCCCCCCCGCGCCCCGGACGCGCCGGTCTTTTCCCGTTTCATCGTCACCCGGCTGGTGATCGTCGCGCTGCTCATGACCGCCTGCGCCTGCGCCCTCTTTCTCTGGGAATACTTCCGCATCGTCGGGCCCGAGCCGGTGACCGCAGCCCGCCACGCCTACGCCCTGGCCGAAGCTCAGACCCTGTGCGTGACCGGCATCACTTTCACCCAGATCTTTTACCTGCTCAATTGCCGTTCTTTGCGCGACTCGCTCCTCTCCCTGGGGATCTTCAGCAACCCCTCGATTTTTATCGGCATCGGGACGTTGCTGCTGATGCAGGGTTGCTTCGTCTATCTGCCCCCCTTGCAGAAAATTTTCGGCTCGGCCCCCCTCGATGGCTGGGCCTGGCTCACGGCGATGTTGGCCGGGGCGGTGGTGCTGCCGGTGATTTCGCTGGATAAGTGGCTGCGGCGCGAGGCGAGGGCGAAGTAAGACGAAAAGCAACCCCCCTCGGCCTCCCCTTATCAGGGGGGAGGGTCAATCTTCTGTCACGCAGGGGAGGGGAAAGAGGAAAGGTCTGGCCCGGCTCAGGCGATTTCGAGGCCTTCGCCCGCTTCTTCGTAGGTGATACCGTCGCGGATGTGGTAGATGCGTTTGAAGGTGGGGATGATCTTCTCGTCGTGGGTGACGACGATGATCGCCGTTTCGAATCGCCGCGCCATGTCGTTGAGAATGCGGATGACCGCCAGGGCCCTTTCGCTGTCGAGGGGGGCGGTCGGCTCGTCGGCGAGGATCACCGGCGGGCGGTTGACCAGCCCCCGGGCGATGGCCACCCGCTGCTGCTCGCCGCCGGAAAGCTGGGCGGGCATGGCCTTGGCGCGGTGGGCGACGTCGAGGGCTTCGAGCAGTTCCAGGGCGCGGCGGCGGGCTTCGCCGTTGGGCACCCCGGCGAGCATCGGCAGTAGGGCGACGTTGTCGGTGACATCGAGAAAGGGGATGAGATAGGGGGCCTGGAAGACGAAGCCGATGTGGTCCCGGCGCAGCTCCCGCAGATCCCGAACCTTCCAGCCGTTATCGTAGATCACCCGGTCGCCGAGGGTCATCCGGCCGGCGGTCGGTTCGATGACCGCCCCCAGGCATTTGAGCAGGGTGCTCTTGCCCGATCCCGAAGGACCGATCAGTCCCACCACTTCCCCCGGCGCCACGCGCATGTCCACGCCCTTGAGGGCATCCACCGCCGTATCCCCCTTGCCGTAGCGTTTTTTCAAGCCTTCGATACCGATTCCCTGGCCCGTCATCTCAGCCTCCGATCGCTTCGGCCGGATCGACCTTGAGGGCGGCGCGGATGGCGATGAGGCTCGACAGCACGCAGATCGCCACCACCACGAAGAAGCCCCGCAGCGAATCGAGGGGCATCAGCAGCACGTATTTGGGGAAGTGCGGGGCCCAGAAGGTCGCCACGATTTTGCCGACGACGAAGCCGATCAGCCCCAGGGCGACCGCCTGTTGCATGATCATCGCGGCGATGGTGCGGTTTTTGGTGCCGATCAGCTTGAGCACGGCGATCTCCCGAATCTTGCCCAGGGTGAGGGTGTAAATGATAAAAGCGACGATGGCGGCGCTGACGATGGAGAGGATCACCAGGAAGGTGGCGATCTGCCGGGCCGAGGTGGCGATCAGCTTGCCGACGAGAATCCCTTCCATCTCTTTCCGGTCATAGACCTGCAAGCGCTTCCAGCGGCGGATGGTTTCTGCCGTGGCCGCTCCGTCCGCCCCCGTTTCGAGTCGCACCAGCACCGCATTGACGTTGCTGTTGGCGCTTTGCGAGGCATTGATCGCGGCGAGCAGTCCCGGCACCCCCGGTCGATTGAAGGCGGGGTTCTCGGCGGTTCGCCGGCGCTGCTGGCGGATAGCGTCGTTATCCTTGAGAAATTGCGCCTCCTGGGCATCCTTGAGGGGAATGAAGACCATCGGGTCGCCGTTGGAGGAGACCATGCGCCGGGTCAGGCCGACGACGGTGTACTGGTTGCGACGGATCCGCAGGCGGTCGCCGAGCTTGAAGCCGGTGGCGATGTCGGCCACCGCCTCGTAATGGCCGCGGGTGATCTGCCGACCGGCGATAAGGAAGGGGGGCCAGCCGGGGGTGCCGGGGGCGCCCGCCGCGATGCCGCTGACCATGGCGCGCACGTCCACCGAGCCCCGGCGCACCTGCATCGTCAGATAGGTGACGTTGGCCGCTTCCGCCACCCCCGGCAGCCCGCGGATGCCGCGCCAGAGGTCGTCATAGATGCTCGACGATTCGGCGTAGGGGCCGAGGGTGTCCTGCTGCACCACCCAGAGATCGGCGCCGCTGTTGTCGAGCAGCGCCTTGGCGTCGTCGACCATGCCGCGATAGATCCCGGCCATGGAAAGGGTGACGCCGATCAGCAGCCCCAGGCCGACACCGGTGAAGACGAACTTCCCCCAGGCATGGAGGATATCCCGCCCGGCCAGGCTGATCATGGCCGGATCTCCAGCAGATCTTCCACCTCTTTCACCCGGCTGCGCGGGCTCAAGGGGGCGCGGCTGTAGACCACGATGCGATCGCCGACGGCAAGCCCCCGGCGCACTTGAACCCAGCCATCCAGGTCCGCTTCGCCCAGTTCCACCGGCGCAAATTCCGGACGCTCATCGACGACCCGCCAGACCCCGAGCTCGTCGTCACGACGCTGGATGGCGGCGTTGGGAATGGCCGGAGTGGCGGGCAGCGGCGGCAGGTCGACGGTCACTTCCGCCAGTTCCCCGAGGGGCGGCAGGGGGTCGGGCAACTCGGTGAAAACCACCTTGGCCAGCAGCTCCTCGGTGACGGCGTCGGCCAGGGGCTCCAGGCGCAGCACCTTCCCCGGCAGCCGCATCTCATCCCCGCGCGAGCGCAGGACGATGTCGGCGGCCAGTCCGACGGCCAGGCCGCGAGCGTTGATCTGATCGAAGCGGACATCGATCCACAGGCTCTGCGGATCGATCAGTTCCAGCACCGCCTGCCCGGCGACGACCGAAGTGCCAGGATCGATCTCCCGTGCCGCCACCAGCCCGGCGACGGGCGCTTCGAGGCGCAGATGGCCGCGCTGCGCCTCCAACGCCTCCAATTCGGCCCGCAGTCGGACCAGCTCTTCCCGCGTGCCGTTTAGGGCGGCCTCGGCGATGCGCAGCTCCGAGCGCTTGCCGGCGACGATCTCCTCGCTGACGGCACGCTCCGCCAGCAGCGGTTCATAACGGCGCGTCTGACTCAGAGCGTAGTCGTGGCGCGCTTCGGCTTCCCGCGTCCGTGACTCGGCGCTCTTCAGCGCCGCTTTCTGGGCGCGGACGCGCTCGTCGAGATCGACCGGGTCCATTTCGCCGAGCAGCTGTCCCGCTTCGACCGCCTCCCCCACCTCGACCGCCAGGCTTTTCAGCCGTCCCGGCGCCGTTGGGCCGATCTGGTAGCGGTAGCGGGCTTCCACCGTGCCGATGCCGAAGAGTCCCGGGGCGACGCTTCGTTCTTCCACCGCCGCCACCGTCACCGGCACCGGCGCCAGCGGCCCGCTGCGCAGGGCGACGTAGACGAAGAGGGCGAGCAGCGGGATGATTACCGCAAAGAGGGCGAGGGTACGGAGTTGCATGGGCAGGCGTTTCATGATGGGCTCCCGATGGCGCGACGGTAGAGGGCAAAGACGCGGCGGGCGTCGCGGCGGAGGTTTTCGATCTGTCCGGCGAGCAGCGACTGCATGACCAGCCCCTGGATGGAGCCGATGAAGAGCAGGACGGCGGCCTCGGTTTCGACGGTTTTATCCAGCGATCCCTCTTCTTTGCCCGCGTCGATAATCTGACGCAGGCGCTCGCCATAACGGCGGACGAGGGTGCGCGCCAGCCGTTTGGGGGCCGATTCTCCGGCCCGTTGCAATTCGCCGAAGAGCATACGCGGCACCCCGGGATGGCGGGCGACGAACTCGACGTGGGTCATAAAGACCGCCTCCAGGGCCGCCGCCGGCGAGGGGGCACCGGCCGCCGCCTCTTCCACCCGCGCCAGCAGGCGCTCCGACACCCATTCCATGACCGCCTGCAAGATAGCGTCCTTGTTGGGAAAATGGCGAAAAAGCGCGCCCTGGGTAAGGCCCATGCGGCGGGCGATGGCGGCGGTGGTGATGTCGCTGGGATTCTGCTCGGCGGCCAGTTCGATGACCGTCTCGACGGTCAGCTCGCGGCGTTCTTCTGCCGGCAGATGTTTGCTGTTCGCGGTCACGGGGACCTCCAAAGTAAGTAATCGATTACTTACTTTATTCCAGGCCGGGGGTTTTTGTCAAGGGGATGCCTTCGTCCGCGATAAGGTTGCCGGAACGGTCCTTTTCTTGCATAATAATCGAAAATCTTTTGGCTTTTTTTACAGGTTTTAGCATGTCTCTGATCGAATTCGTCGCCGTCGTCGAAGTTTTGATCGGGGCGGGTGTCATGCTCGCCGCGATCCTGCGTAGTCTGCGCATCCGTGCCCGGGTTCCCGATTCGTTGCGGGGCCGGTGGCTGCTGACGGTCGTGCTGATGTTCTGTTTTTTCGGCGGCTATCTTCTCTTTGTCGGCAGTCTTGCGGCGGGGGGGCGGCTGCCTCTGGAGCTGGTGACCGGGACGGTTTTTCTCGGCGGGGCGGTCTTCGTCATCATTTTTGTCCATATTTCCGACATCACCCTGCGCGAAACGCGGAAAAAGGGGGAGGACCTCGAAAAGGAAATCGCCGAACGAGACCGGCGTGAAGGGGAAAAACTCCGTTATCAAGAAGGTTTTGAAGTGCTCGACCGCTGTACCCGGCGGCTCATCGCCACTGCCGCCGATCGGGACGTTTTTTTGCGCACCCTCTGCGAAGGCTTGCGTGAGCTGGCTCATGCCGATCTGGCCATCGTTCCCCTTGACGACGGCAACGACGAAACCTTTACCTATCAGGCCGCCTGCGGGCGCAACGCGGAGATGGTGCTGCATCGCACCATGCCGAAGAACGACGGCGGGCTCTGCGGCTGGGTGTTCCATCACGCCGAAACCCTCTGCATTCCCGATTTGCACCATGACTTTCGGGTGAAACAGGACGTTGCCCGGGCGCTGGGCGTGACCACGGGGGTGACCGCCCCGCTTTTTCGCGGCGAGCAGGTCGCCGGCGGGCTTTCGGCCTTTCGCGCGGGAGACCCGTTTGATCAGGTCGATGCCGAGCTGTTGACCCTCTTCAGCCAGCGTGTCTCCATTGCTTTCGCCAACATGAAACTGCTGGAGGATCTGGAACAGCGGGTCATCGCGCGCACCGCCCAGTTGCGGGAGAATCAGGCACGCCTGACGCACCTGGCCCATCATGATCCCCTGACCGATCTGCCCAATCGTCTGCTCTTCGAGGATCGCCTCAAGCAGGCCATCGCCAAGGCGCGGAGAGCGCAAGAGACGGCGGCGCTGCTCTTTTTCGATCTCGATCGTTTCAAGGAGATCAACGATTCCCTGGGGCATTCGGTCGGCGACCTGGTCTTGTGCGAGGTGGGTCGGCGGCTGCGCAACCTGGTGCGCGAGTCGGACACCGTCGCCCGCCTCGGCGGCGATGAGTTCGTCATCATTCTCGAACAGGTCGACGGCGAAGAGGGAGTGGCGGAGGTGGCGCGCAAGGTCATCCAGGCCATGGCTCTTCCCCTGTCCGTCGCTGGCCGGGAAATTGCCCTCACCGGCAGCATCGGTATCAGCCTCTATCCCGATGACGGTGCCGATGTCGACGCTCTGATGAAGACGGCCGATGATGCCATGTACCGGGCGAAAGCGCTGGGACGCAACAACTTTCAGTTTTACCGCCGCAAATCCCCGGTCTAGAATCCGCCTCGCTTCCCCATCTTTCCCCTACGATCAGGGAGGTTTCACCCTTCCTGGTCGCTCCCCATCTTTTCCAGATAATCTTTCAACACCACGGCCTGATTGTGCGTCTCGTCCCGCGCGGCGAAGAGCAAAGTCACGGGAGTTTTCCGCGCCTGTTCCCGCAGTTGTTCGACCAGTTCAGGCTGTTGGTCGAGTTCGGCGATGTAGCGACGGCGGAATTCCTGCCAGCGTTCGGGCACATGGCCGAACCAGCGGCGCAGGCCGGGGCTGGGGGCGATCTCCTTCAGCCAGAGGTCACAGGCGAGCTTTTCCTTGGCCAGGCCCCGGGGCCAGAGCCGATCGACCAGCACGCGGAAACCATCGGCGGCGGCGGGGGCATCATAGACGCGACGGAGGTGGATGGGATGCATGGCACTTGCTCCTTTCTTCCCTGCCGGTTTCTTTGCAGCTTACCTTGCGAATTCCCCCGGTCAAGGCGACTTGGATCTCAGAGCCAGTACCTTGGATAACGACGATGGTAAACGACGTTGCTGGTGACGAGGACGACGGCGAGCAGGATCAGGGCTCCCGTCAACACCGGAACGAAGATATAGCTCCAGCCGGCGGCGCCCTGCACGCCGATCAGGGCGGTGGCGCCGCCGGGCGGGTGGGTGGTGTGGGTCACATTCATGAAGAAGATGGCCAACCCGACCGCCAGCGCCATGGTCAAGGGACTGGAGCCGAAGAGGGCGACGAGCACGATGGCGACGGCGGCCGAGATGAGATGGCCGCCGATGAGGTTGCGGGGCTGGGTCAGGGGGGAGTCGGGGGTGCCGAAAAGAAGGACCGCCGAGGCGCCGAAGGAGCCGATCAGCAGGGGATGACCGAAGAGTTCGGTGACGGCGGCGATGGCGAGAATGCCGAGGGTGCCGCTGACAAAGCTCCAGAAGGCGAAGCGCGCCGAGAGCGGCGGACGCGACACCCACAACGGCGCCCGGCAGCGGCGGGGCAGCCGGATCAGTCGCCGGCGGATGGCGACATGGCGGCGCCAGAGGATTTGCATGTGTCTGCGGGTCACGCGGGGAGCTCCTTTGAGCGGGGGCGGGGGCGATTCATGCCATGTCATCTTCGCCGATTCCTTGACCCAGGTCATTTTTGTGCAATTCTAACAGCAGTAGGATGCTGCAATTCCGCAGTGGTTGAGTCAAACCGATTAAATGACAAGGAGGAAAAACATGAAGCATCGCACTATCATTCCGGTCGTCGCGACGCTGCTGCTGGCGCTGCTGGCCGCCGGCTGCACCAAGCGCGACGAAGCCAAGACAGCCGCTCCGGCTGCGACCGAAACCCAGGTGGCCGCAACCCCGGCCGAACCGGCCCCCAAGGTCGCCCCTTCGCCACAACTGGTGGTGGAGAATCTCGACCTCGCCGCCTGGAAGAAGGACCATCCCGCCCAATACCAGGGCTGGGAAGCGACCGCCGAGCCCAACCCGGTAGGTAAAAGCAAGTACAAGCGCGGCTTCGACACCGACGGCATCATTTACGACAAGATCGACGAATATCCCTACCTGGCGGTGCTGCTCAACGGCATCGGCTACGGTTTCGAGTTTACCGAGCCGCGCGGCCACGCCTACATGATCCAAGACCAGCTCCATGTCGATCCGGCCCGGGTCAAGGCGGGCGGCTCTTGCCTGAGCTGCAAGACCCCCTACGCCCAGGTTCTCCAGGAGACGTTGGGAGAGGATTACTTCAAGCAGTCCTTCGCCGAGGTGCGCGGCCGGATTCCCGAAGCCGATCAGCTGCAGGGCGTGGCCTGTGTCGACTGCCACCGGAGCAGCGCCGATCCCGCCTTGCGGCTGGCCCGCGATTTCACCCTGGGTCAGGGGCTGAAGGCCATCGGCAAGGATCAGGCCGCCCTCACCGACCAGGACCTGCGCAGCCTGGTCTGCGCCCAGTGTCATGTAACCTACAGTATGACCAAGGATGCCGAAATGAAAACCACCGGCGTGATCTTTCCCTGGCAGGGAAGCAGCTGGGGGGGCATCAGCATCGAAAATATCATCGCCCAGCTCCGCTCTGACCCGGCTTACGCCGAATGGACCCAGACCGTGACCGGGTTCAAGCTCGGCATCGTCCGTCACGCCGAATTCGAGGTTTTCAGCAAGGGCAGCCCCCACTGGGAAGCCGGAGTCGCCTGCGCCGATTGCCACATGCCTGCCGAGGAGCGGGACGGCAAGACCGTCTCCGACCACCGCATCATGAGCCCGCTGAAAAACGATCTCAAGGCCTGCGCCCAGTGTCATGAGGAAAGTCCGGAAGAACTGCGCGCCAAGGTCATCGCCATTCAGGACGAAGCCGCCTCCCGGTTGATCCGCGCCGGCTACGCCACGGCCGGGGTGGCCAAGCTCTTCGAACGGGCCAACGCGGCCCAGGCCGAGGGCAAGACCCTCGACGCAGCCCTCTACGCCCAGGCCCGTACGGCCTACGAAGACGCCCTCTACCGGGTGCTTTACATCCAGAACGAGAATTCCACCGGCTTCCACAACCCGGAAGAAGTGCTGCGCATTCTCAAGGATGCCAAGACCTTCCACGAGCAGGCGGATTCCCTGCTGCGCCAAGCCATGGCCCAGGCCGGGATCGAAGCGCCGGCGGTGGTCGATCTCGAACTGGACAAGTACCTTAACAACCGGGGAACGAAAAAAATCATGCACCGCCCCGAATGGGTCATTGTCGACCCCCTGCCGGAACGGCAGGAGTGATCCGCAACTTAAAAGCCGGCGGCGTGATGCCGCCGGCCCCTTGACCAAGGAGGTCGACGATGAAGATACCTTTTCGTAAATCGCTGGTGACACTGGGATTGTTCCTGATTCTGGGGATGGCGCTGGCGCCTGGTCGGGCTGCCGCCCACTGCGATGCCTACGATGGTCCGGTGATCGTCGCGGCGCGGGCCGCGCTCGAACAGGCGGAGGTGACGCCACTGCTCAAATGGGTCAAGGCCGAGGCCGAAGGGGAAATTCGCGAAGCCTTCGCCCAGACCCTGAAGGTGCGCGGGCTCGGCGAAGAGGCGCGGGAGCTGGCCGACCGCTACTTTTTCGAGACCCTGGTGCGCCTCCATCGTGCCGGCGAGGGCGCCCCCTACACCGGCCTCAAACCCGCCGGCCAGATCGCCCCGGTGGTCGCCAAGGCCGATCAGGCCCTGGCCCAGGGGAATATCGACGCCCTGGTCAAGGCGATTCTCCAGCACACCGAAGAGGGCATCCGCGAGCATTTCACCCACGCCCTGGAGACCGCCAAGCATGCCGACGAAAGTGTCGCCGCCGGGCGCGAGTACGTCGCGGCCTACGTGACCTATGTCCATTACGTGGAAGGAATCGCCCAGGTGGTGCACGGCGCGCCCCATCACGGCGAAGCCGCCGCACCGGCCACCGGACACGGCCACTGATCCACAAGATTCGGGTACGAATTTCGTCATCCAAAACAAGAACGGGCCGCCTCGCAAGGGGCGGCCCGTTCTTGTTTTGGTGATCCGTGGTTCAGGGGTCAGCGGCGCAGGTAGTCGTCGATTTCGCAGACCACCTCCCCGGCCGGATGGTGTTCATCATCCAGGGCTATCCAGACTTCAATACGGAAGATCATTTGCCGCCTCGGCGTGAAGCCCGTTGCCGTTTGGGTTGTTGCGAGCGCTGGTATTTTTCGAAAAGATTTTCTTTCGGCGCCAGCAGGTGTTCCAGGTCTTCGGCGTGATCGAGGAGATCCAGGGCGATGGCCCAGTGGCCGAGTTGTACCCGGTGGTCGCCGTTTTCCATTTTGCAGAGGGTGGGGATGCTCACGCCGATGCGTCCGGCAAAAACCCGCTGCGTTTCGTTGCGCCGCAAGCGTTCGTCACGCAACCGTTCGCCCAGGGCTTTCAGGATTTCCGCGAGATTTTCGGGAACGATCATGTCACACCTTATTGACAACAATAGTTTATATTATGCGTCTTAAAGGCATTTTATGCAAAATAAAATTTGTATTGATTTTTTGCACGGCAACAGCAACATAGAGATACCGGCGCACCGAGAGAACACTTTTCCATCCGGTGGAATCCGTCTTTTAGCTCTCTGTTCTCGGAGTCCGGCGCACTTTTCCGGGAGTTATTCCCCTCGCAGCAGGCGGGTGAAATCGTCGGCGGGGATCGGTTTGCTGAAGAAAAAGCCCTGGTAGGAATCGCAGCCGCAGCCAACGAGGAAGTCGAGCTGTTCGCGGGTTTCCACGCCTTCGGCGACGGCGGCGATGCGCAGGTTGTGGGCAATATCGACGATGCTGTTGACGACCGAGGCGCCGCTGGGGTCGATGACGACGTCGCGGATGAAGGAGCGGTCGATCTTCAGGCTGTCGACGGGGAAGCGGCGCAGGTAGTTGAGGCTCGAATAGCCGGTGCCGAAATCGTCGAGACTGAGTGAAATCCCTAGATCCTTGAGCCCTTGCATGGTCTGTTTGGCGCCGACCGGGTCATCCATGACCATGCTTTCGGTCAGTTCCAGTTCCAGTCGGTCGGCAGCCAGGCCGGTCTGGTACAGGGTCTTGCGCACCTGCTGGGGAAGATCCCCCTTGCGGAACTGGCGGGCCGAAAGGTTGACCGCCATACGCAGCTCTGGCAAGCCGGCCTTCTGCCAGGCGATCGCCTGCCGGCAGGCCTCGTCCAGCACCCAGGCGCCGATGGGGGTGATCAGGCCGGTTTCTTCGGCCAAGGGGATGAAATCGTCGGGGGAAATCATCCCCTTCTGCGGATGGAGCCAGCGCAGCAGCGCCTCGCAGCCGATCACCCGACCGCTGGCAAGATCGACCTGGGGCTGGTAGTGCAGGCAAAATTCCCGGCGTTCCAGAGCGTTGCGCAGACCGCCTTCCAGTTCCAGGGTCGCCAGCACCTTCTGGTTCATTTCGGTGGCGTAGTAAGAAAAGGTGCTGCTTTCCCGCTTCGACTGATACATGGCGGTGTCGGCGTTGCGGATCAGGGTGGCGACATCGAGGCCGTCGCGGGGGTAGAGGCTGATGCCGAGGCTGGCGGTGAGGGTGATTTCCCGCCCGTCGAGACGGTAGGGTTCGGCGAGCTGGCGCAGGATTTTGTTGGCGACCAGTCCCGCATCCTTGGTCCCCGCCAGTTCGGTAAGGAGCAGGACGAACTCGTCTCCGCCGAGGCGGGCTACGGTGTCCGCCTCGCGCACCGACTCCGCCAGTCGTCGCGCCACCTCGCAAAGTAGCCGGTCGCCGAAATCGTGGCCGAGGCTGTCGTTGATAAATTTAAAGCGATCGAGGTCGAGCAGCAGCACCGCCACCTGGCGTTCGGAGCGCTGCGCGTAGTGGATGGATTGTTCCAGGCGGTCGGAAAGGAGCGCCCGGTTGGCCAGGCCGGTCAGTTCGTCGTGGGTGGAGAGGTATTCGAGCTGCGCCTCGTAATCCTTGCGGTCGGAGATGTCCTCCTTGACCGCGACGAAGTGGGTGATGGCGCCGTCTGCGCCGAGTACCGGCGAGATCGACGCTAGCTCCCAGAAGCGGCTGCCGTTCTTGCGCCGGCTGCGAATCTCACCGTGCCACTCCTCACCGGAAGTGAGCCGATCGAGCAGGTCGCGATAAGCCTCCTCGGACATCCCCTCGGATTTGAGCAGGCTGGGGGTGCGGGCCTGGGCTTCTTCCAGGGTGTAGCCGGTGACGCGGGTGAATTTTGGGTTGACGTATTCCACGGTCCCGGCTGGGTCGGTGATGAGGACGGCGGCGGGACTCTGCTCCACGGCCAGGCTCAGTTTGCGCAACTCCTCCTCGGCAAGCTTGCGCTCGGTGATGTCGGTGGCGATCTCCATGCGCACCCAGCGCCCGTCGCTCCAGCGGATCGCCTGATCGCGGCATTCGTACCAGCGGCCGTCGCGGGTATTCTGAAACTCCCAGACCACGTTTTGCCCCGGCTTTTCGCTTCTGGGAAGTAGCTGATCGTTGGTACAGAAGGGGCAGGGGCCGGTCTGGTTCGTCTGCAGGGATTGCCAGCAGGTCTGTCCGGTGATGTCTCCCCAGATGGCGCGACCGTAGGCGTTGATGAAGAGGATTTCAAAGGTTTCGGGATCGGCGACGTAGATCAGCGAAGGGATGCTGTCCATGACAGCGGTCAGGCGCTCGCTGGTATCCCGAAGCTCCACTTCCATCCGTTCCCGATCCCGGCGTAAACGCCATTCCCGCAGCGCCCGGGCCGTCGTTTGCGGCATGGTCGCGAAGGTTTCCGGAGATTTCACCAGGTAGTCGATGGCCCCTGCCTTCATCGCTTCCACCGCCCGCGTTTCGTCGCCGTGGGCGGTCATGATCATCACCGGGAAAGGTTGGTCCACTCTTCCGTTGGAAAGGGCCTCGGTGGCCCGCCCGTCCGGCAGGTTGAGATCCATCAGTACGATGTCGGGGGAATCAAGAGCGATGGCCTGCCGATATTCGGCCAGGCTCCCTGCTCTAAGGATGCGTGTGTCGGGGGAAATTCGCGCAAAAGCCCGGGCAATGGCTTCGATGTGAGCCGTGTCGTCTTCGACAATCAGAACCTGTGACAGATCGACAGGCATGGGCGGAACCCTCTCTCTCAAATGGAGATTGTATGTCGCAGCGTGTTTGGGGAAGAGATCGTTCACGACGAGCTTTGCAAGTTTACCAATTTAATCTGTCACGGCCAACTCTGCAAAAGCGCATTCTTGAGAAAATCGTCGAAATAAGGCAGGGGGTCATGGCAGGGGTTTCCGATAGACGGTCGGCGCCACCTGCTTGACCGGCACGTCGCAGCCGTGCAGCGATTCCGAATGGCCGAGAAAAAGGTAGCCGCCCGGTCGCAGGTGGCGGCAGAACTTGCGTACCAGCTGTTCCTGGGTTTCCCGGTCGAAGTAGATGATGACGTTGCGGCAGAAGATGACATCCTGCATTTCATCCAGCCCGAAGGCGTCATCCATGAAGTTGAGGCGGCCAAAGGACACCATTTCCCGCGGCTCCGGGGCGATGCGCACGACAGGATTGCTGGGGTTTTTGCTTTTCAACAGATATTTGCGACGCAGCAACGGCGGAATCGGAGCGATGCGATCCAGATGATAGACGGCGCGCCGTGCCATATCGAGCACCCGGTCGGAAATGTCCGTGGCGAGGATCTGGGGGCGGGGGCAACGCCCCGGATGCTGTTCGCGGAATTCGCTCAGGACCATGGAGAGGGTGTAGGGTTCCTCGCCGGAAGAGCAACCGGCGCTCCAGATTTTCAGCTTGCCGCGCTCGGCGGTGCCGATTTTCAGGAGTTCGGGGATGGCGGTCTGGGTGAGGTAAGTGAAATGGTTCGGTTCGCGGAAGAAATCGGTCTTGTTGGTGGTCACCGCGTTGGTCAGATGCACCATCTCCTCAGCCAGACCCTGGTCGCTGAACAGATAGTCGCAATAGGCGCCGTAGCTGTCGAGTTTGAGGGCGCGTAACCGTTTGGCCAAGCGACTTTCGAGCATGGTCGTCTTGCTCGACGGCATCTTGATCCCCAGTTCGCCGTAGATGAATCCGCTCAGGCGGGTGAAGTCTCTGGGCTGCAGGTTCATGGTTCCCTCGATGGTTGGACCGTAGGGGCGCAGCATGCTGCGCCCCTACAACCACTTGTTCCTATCAGAACTGCTCGAATTCCTCATCGAGCTTGTCCTTGCCTTTGCCCATGTCGAGCATCAGGCCGCCTCCCGCACCTTTGGCCGGTGCGCTTCTTTTTCCGGAAACGTGGGCAATGGCAGCGGAGTTGCCCTTTTTCGCGGCGACGGGTTTACGCGTCATGCCCGAGGTGCGGCTATCGACCTTGAAGAAGGCGATGGTATCTTGCAGCTGCTCGGCCTGGCTGGAGAGTTCTTCGGAGGTCGAAGCCATCTCCTCGGAGGCCGAGGCGTTCTGCTGGATGACTTGGTCGAGCTGCTGGATCGCCTGGTTCACCTGCTCGGCGCCGGTGTCCTGCTCCTTGCTGGCGGCGGAAATTTCCTGGACCAGTTCGGCGGTGCGCTGGATGTCCGGCACCATACGTGCCAGCATCTCTCCGGCCTTCTCGGCGATATCGACGCTGCGCCCGGAAAGCTCGCCGATTTCACCGGCGGCGTTCTGGCTGCGCTCCGCCAATTTCCGTACTTCGGCGGCGACGACGGCGAAGCCCTTGCCGTGCTCCCCGGCCCGCGCCGCCTCGATGGCGGCATTCAGGGCGAGCAGGTTGGTCTGGCGGGCGATCTCTTCGATGATGTTGATCTTCTCGGCGATCTGCTTCATCGCCCCGACCGTTTCGGTCACTGCTTTGCCCCCCTCCTCGGCGTCCTGGGCGCTCTTGATGGCGATCTTCTCGGTCTGCAGGGCGTTGTCGGCGTTCTGGCGGATGTTTGCCGCCATCTGCTCCATCGAACTGCTCGCCTCTTCGGCGGCGGCGGCCTGCTCGGTGGAACCCTGGCTCATTTCCTCGGAGGAGGCGGAAAGCTCCTGACTGCCCGAGGCGACATTATCGGCGGCGGTCTGGACATTGGCGACAACGTCTTTCAGCTTGTCGACCATGGTGTTGAGGGCGGCGGCCAATTGCCCGATTTCGTCTTTCTGATCGATCTCAAGTTTCTGGCGCAGATCGCCGTCGGCAACCAACTGGGCAAACTCGACCCCCTTGGTGACAGGTCGGGTGATGGCCCGGGTAATGATCAGGGCCACCAGAAAGCCGATAATGGTGGCCACCGAAGCGCCGCCGAGGATCAGGCCGTCCGCGGTTGTGATTTCGGCGGCCATTTTGCCTTTCTGTTCCTCGGTTGTTTGTTCACAAACCTTCTGGGTATCGCGGGCCGCCGCGATCATCTCCTGTTCGGCCGCCTTTTGGTGGTCGATGATCTGGCTGTAGCCCTCGCCCGCTTCCACGTACTTGCCGATGGCGGTGCCCATTTTGTCGGCCGCTTCCTGAATGGCGGGAATTTCTTGCCCGACAGCGCGCCATTTAGCGATGGCCGCCTCCATGGTCTTGGCCGCCGTCAGAAATTCCTGTTTCTTCTCCTCGTTCTTTTTCATGATGTAGTACACGGCCGCGAGGCGCAGATGCAGGAAGCCGGAGGAAACCTCTTCGTTGAACCCGTCGCTGATCTGTGTCCACTTGTAAAGCCCGGCCGCATCCCCCCGCGCGACCGCCTCGGCCTGGGCCGGCTTGATCAGGTTCTGACGCAGTTCCTTGGCGATTCCGTAAATCTCCTGGTTCAGGTCATACCAGATCTTGAATTTCTCCGCGGCCAGCCGGTCCTGTTCAAGGAATTTACCGAAGCCCTGCCCATAGCGATCGGCGGCCGCCAGCACCTCGTCCATCCCCTTCCGGTCGGCCGGGTCGTTGAACATCTCCTTGGTGGCATTCGCGCGGGTCTTAATATCCTCGACGATGCTTTGAACCTTGTCGATATATTCCTGACCGCCGCGCAGCACGTAGTTCTTCTCATGGCGCCGGACCTCGAGGGCGGCCTTGTCAATTCCGGTCAGTTGCTCGACATTGCCGACGCGCTTGACCACCGCGCCCAGGCTGTTCCAACCGACCAGGGCAACCAGTGCCGTAAGCAGCAGGACGAGAGTGAACGCGCCACCGATCTTTATGCCGATTCGCAGATTTTTAAACATGAAAGACTCCTCTTCCCTGTTGATGTGAAGTGACTAATCCAAAGGGATTCAAGAACATGAGTGACGATCTAGTGTGCGTTCGAACTGGTCATTTGCACCGTCGCCAGTTCTTCGCTGGAAAAGACCTTATCGATATCGAGAATGATGATGAACTGCTCGTCGCGCTTACCCATACCGCGAATGAACTCGGTGCGCAGTTTCGTGCCGATCTTCGGTGCCGGTTCGATCTGGTGCGGTTCCAGGTCAAGCACTTCCTGCACCGAGTCGGCCAGGGCGCCGAGGACCGTCGTTTCCCCTTCGAGATTGATTTCGACGATGATGATACAGGTGTTGACGGTCTTCTCTGTTTTCGCCATGCCGAACTTGAGGCGCATGTCGACGACCGGCACCACGCTCCCCCGCAGGTTGATGACCCCGCGCATGAAATCGGGGGTCTGGGGCACCTTGGTGACGCTGGTGTAGTCGAGCACCTCGCGCACCTTGTCGATGCCGAGGGCAAAAACCTCGTCGTCGAGTTTGAAGGTCAGGTACTGGTGATTCTCTTCCTGGTTCATGGTCATGGGTCCTCCTTGTCCCGAATTGAATGCTGCAAAGGAATTTCCCCGTCGGATAACGGCCGGCTGTCTTGCCGCCGGCGAAAGAGTTCGCATTGTTCATATCCGCCGCCACAGCGTTCGAGTACCTGGGGAATCTGCAGGCTGGTGAGTTGGGCGCAGTGGCAGTCGGGCATCGGATTGGCGACAAAGGGGCAGACGCCCCCCTTGGCGGGGGTGGGCTGGTCCTTTTGCTGCTGAGAGGAGCGATCCGAGTTGCTGGTCAAGGGCTGGACCTTTCCGCCGAGAGATGGTGCATGCGTAGCGCACTTGGGTTTATCCCTATATCAACGGTTGTGCCAATGCATTGAGGATTGTAAAGATGCTTTTGTTTCGGGGTTTTGTGGGCGTTTGCGCGGGCGAGGGGCAGGGTGGGGGAGGGGAATGGATGTGTCATGACACGGTTATGTGCGACACGGATGTGTGTCATGGCACAGCAGGGGCGCAGCATGCTGCGCCCTTGGGTGCGGGCAACGTGGATGGAGCAGGGCGCAGCATGCTGCGCCCCTACGGGTCGAGAGAAATGCCCAGTTCGTCGAGTTTGCGGTAGAGGGTGCGGCGGCTGATGTTGAGCAGGCGGGCGGCCTTGGCTTTGTTGCCGCCGGCCTGGGTCAGGGCGGCGGTGATGGCTTGGGCCAGGGTGTCGGGATCGGCGGGGGACTTGGTTTTTTCGGCGGGTATCGCCTGCGCCGTCAGTTCGGGGGGGAGGTCCGCCACATCGATGAAGGAACTGCGGCAGAGGATGAAGGCGTGTTCCATGGCATGTTCCAACTCGCGCACGTTGCCGGGCCAGGGGTAGGTCATGAAGAGCCGTTCCACCGCCGGCGCGACCCCCCGCACCCGGCGGTCGAACTTCTTGTTGAAGGCGGCGATAAAGTGGCTGACGAGCAGGGGCAGGTCGGCGCGGCGGTCGCGCAGCGGCGGCATGATGACGTTGACGACCTTGAGGCGGAAGAAGAGATCCTCGCGGAACTCGCCGCGCCGGATCTTTTCCGTCAGGTTCTGGTGGGTGGCGGCGATCACCCGCACATCCACCGGAATCGGCCGCGAATCGCCGACCCGTTCGATGGTTTTTTCTTGCAGCACCCGCAGCAGGCGCACCTGCATCCGTGGCGAGATGTCGCCGATTTCATCGAGAAAGATCGTTCCTCCCCGGGCCTTTTCGAAACGCCCCGGCGAGTCCTTGACCGCGCCGGTGAAGGCGCCCCGTACATGGCCGAAGAGTTCGCTTTCGAGCAGGTTTTCCGAGAGGGCGGCGCAGTTGACCTTGATCAGCGGCCCCGCCTTGCGCGGACCCATATGATGCAGGGCCTCGGCGACCAGTTCCTTGCCGGTGCCGCTTTCGCCGGTGACCAGCACCGTGGTCGGCACCGGTGCGAGTTTTTCCAGCAGATCGTAAAGGGCCTGCATCGGGGGGCTGGAGCCGACCAGCCGGTGAAACCGGCCGCGCTCGTCGAGGCGGCATTCGAGCTGATGCAGGCGGGTTTCGTCGCGCACCACCATGACCGCGCCGATCCCCTCGCCGTCGGCCTGGCACAGGGGCGCGATGTTCAGGGTGAAAATACGGGTCGGCCCCTCGCCGCAACGGCATTCGAAGCGGGGGATTTCCACATCGGTCTGCTCGTCCATGGCCCGGCGCAGGGCGTCGAGACAGACGCCGCTGCAACCTTTGGCCTTTTCGGCGAACTCACGACCGAGATGCAGAGGGGAAAATTCGCACAGGGTGGTGGCGGCAGCGTTGAACTGCACCACCCGCAGCTCGCGGTCGACGGTAACGACGGCATCTTTCACGCCGCGAAAGACCGCTTCGATATGGGCTTGAACGCGGCGTTTTTCGTCTTGAATGTCTTTGAAACGCAGGGCCATGCGAGTGACGCGCAGCAGGGTTTGCTGGGTGACCGGCTTGGCGATGTAGTCGTAGGCACCCAGGCGCAGGGCTTCCGTCGCCGTGTCCAGGGCGGGAAAGCCGGTGACCAGCACCACCGGCACCGCCGGGTAGTCGGCATGAAAGCGTCGCAGAAAGTCGACGCCGCTGGCACCGGCGAGGAAGATGTCGGAGAAGACCAGATCGAAGGATTCGCGCCCGGTCAGTTCCAGGGCTTCGTCGAGAGTGGCGGCGGTAACGACCCGGTGTCCTTCTTCGCCGAGAAAGGCGGCGAAGGTGAAGCGCAGGCTCTCTTCGTCGTCGATGACCAGAATGCGCGCGGACATGCTCAGGCCCCCCCTGCGACGGCGGGGAGCTCGACGACGACCGTCGTATATTCCCCGGCAACGCTGGCAATGGACAACGTCCCCCGATGGTTTTCAATGATGCCGCAACTGATGCTGAGACCCAGTCCGGTCCCCTTTCCCGGCGGCTTGGTGGTGAAGAAGGGACTGTGCACCCGCTCCAGAATCTCCGCGGGAATGCCGGTGCCGCTGTCCCGGAAGGCCAGCCGCACCCGTCTTTGTCCGTCGATGGTCAACGCCGTCGCGGAAATGTCCAGCTGCTTGTCGGGGTGCGTCCCCGGGTATTTCTCGTTGAGGGCGTAGCGGGCGTTGCTGATGAGGTTGAGAAAGACCTGTTGCAGCTGGTATTTCAGGGCGTTCACCGGAGGCAGGTCGGCGGGCAGGTCGAGACGCGGGGCGATGCCGTCCCGCCGCAGCTGGGCGCCGGCCAGGGCCAGGCAATCGTTGAGAGCTTCCGCGAGGTGAATGGGGTGGCGATTTTCCTGCTGGGGCCGGGCGAAGCTGAGCAGGCCGCCGACAATGCCGGCGATGCGGTTGCCTTCGTGGATGATGCGATTGGCCAGATCCTGATTCTGGGTGTCGGCCAGGCGATTGACCAGCAGTTGGGCGTAATTGATGATGCCGTTGATGGGGTTGTTGATTTCGTGAGCGACCCCGGCGGCCAACTCCCCGAGCGCCGCCAGTTGCGATCCGCGGATGGCGTCGGCCTGGGCGCGCATCTTTTCGCTGATGTCGTGGCAGATGAGCAGCGCCTGGCGGATTTCCCCGCTCCCTTCCGCGATCGGCAGAGCGCGAATGTTCCACCGGCGGCCATCGGGCGAATAATGAAAAACTTCATGAATTCCACCGGTTTCGAAACTTTTTTGAAAGATGCAGGGACGGCAGGCGCTGGCGCACTCCTTGAAGAGTTCGTGACAGAGGGCGCCGCCCAGGTCGGCTCGCCCCCCGCCGAAGGTTCGCGTCGCTGCCGGATTGGCCCATTCCACGAAAAAGTCTTTGCTGAGCAGGAGCAGGGGATCGGCCACCCCTTCGAAGACGGTGCGGAACTGGTGGTAAAGGTTCTGGTAGCGTTTCTCGCTGACGTGCAGGGCTTCGGCGACTTGGCGATGTTCCCGGCGCAACCGCCACTCCCGCAAGGCCCGCTCCAGGGTCTGGGGCATGGCGGCGAAGGATTCTGGGGATTTGACGAGGTAGTCGAGAGCGCCGGCCTTCATGGCGGCTACCGCCAGCTGTTCGTCGCCGTGGGCGGTCATCACCAGGATCGGCCAGGGGCCGTCCTCCGCCGGTTCGGTCAGTTCCTGAAGGGCGAGGCCGTCGGGCAGGTTGAGATCGAGCAGCACCACGTCCGGCGCTTCCTCGGCGCAGGCTCGGCGGTACTCGGCCAGGCTCCCCGCGATTCGCGTCCGTCCGACCGCGCAGGCTCGGCGGATCGCCTCGGCGTGGGCCGGTTCGTCCTCGACGATGAGAATATTGAGGTCTGGAGTCAGGGGGTCAGTCGCCATAGGGGTTGCGGTTCCAAACCAGCCAGTAATAGCCGAGAGTTTCCATCAGCCGGACGAACTTGTCAAAATCGACGGGCTTGACCAGATAGCTGTTGGCGTGGTTGTCGTAGGCCCGGGCCATGTCCGTTTCCGCCGCCGAGGTGGTGAGCACCACCACGGGAATCCGGATCAGTTCGGGATCGCCCTTGACCGTGCGCAGCACTTCCAAGCCGTCGACCTTGGGCATACGCAGATCAAGGAGAAAGAGCCCCGGGCGCGGCGAGTCTTTCGGGTCGGCAAAGCGCCCCCGGCGATAGAGATAGTCGAGGGCTTCCTGGCCGTCGCTCACATGCACCAGACAGTTGGCGATGCGGCTGTTCTCCAGGTTGCGCCGCACGATCTCGGCGTGGGCCGGATCGTCCTCGGCCAACAGAATCACAATCGGCTCACCATTCATTTCCGTTCCTCTCCTCGTCCTTTGAAGGTTTCCGGCAGGGTGAAGCGGAAGCGGCTGCCCGCGGCGCCGTCCGATTCCACCCAGATTCGTCCTTTGTACAGTTCGACGATACGTTTGACCAGGGCCAGACCGAGGCCCGAGCCCGGCGCGCTGGGGTCGAGCTGGTTGAAGAGGCCGAAGATCTTCTCCTGGTAGCGGGGATCGATCCCCCGGCCGTTGTCGGCGACGAAGAAGACCGGCCCTTCGGCGGTCGTCTCGGCGCCGATCTCGATTTCCGGCTCCCGTTCCAGATGGCGGTACTTGACGGCGTTATCGATGAGATTCTGCCAGATTTCCACCAGGCGCGCCCGATTGCCTCGCAGCATCAGGGCCGAGGGGAGAATGCGTACCCGCGCCCGCTCCCGGTCGATGGCGCCCTGCACCAGGTCGCGGGCCGCTTCCGCCAGCTCGATGAAGGCGAGACTTTCGGAACCCTCATCGACCCGACCGACGCGGGAAAGTTCGAGCAGGTCGGAAAGCAGTCCGTGCATCTTGTCCGCCGCCCCGTGCATGTAGCCCAGGTCTTTTTTCACCTGGTCGGCGTCGCCGGCCTGGAGATCGTTTTCGAGAAAGCCGAGAAAGGTCTTCAGGGTGACGAGCGGACTCTTCAGGTCGTGGCTGACGGTGTAGGTGAAGCGTTCCAGTTCAGCGTTCTTTTCGTCCAGTTCCAGGTTCTTGGCGCGGATTTCCTCCTCCCGCTGTCGCCGCTCGGCGATCTCCCGGCGCAGGTCGTGGGTGCGTCGGCGGACAGTCTGGCGCAGGGTGTAGGACCAGAGCAGGGCGGCGGCCAGCACCAGCACCATCGGTAGCAGAATCCAGAGAAAGCGTTTGAGTACCTCGTGAAAATCGGCCTCGGCCGGTTCATAGGCTCCCATCCACTTGGCGTAGATGGCGCGGTATTCCCCGGTCGCCTTGAGATTGGCCAGCCCTTCCGAGAAGAGCGCGACCAGTTGGTATTGATTCTTGGGGGCCGCGTAGGCCATCTCGGGTGAGCGCACGGCATGATCGGAAACCCGCAGGTTGTTCCAGCCGTGTTTGCCGATCCAATAGAGGGCGGGAATCTTGGCCGTCAGGGCGCAGTCCCCTTCTCCCGCCGCGAGTCGGCGCAGGGCTTCCTCCTGGGTCGGGGCGGTGAGCAGCCGGGCGCCGTACCCCAGTTCCCGCGCGGCGTCGTGCATGATGTCCCCTTCCATGACCAGGATCGTCTTCCCTTTCAGTTCGGACAGGTTGCTTGGCATGGGGGTGCCGGCGCGGACGACGACGGCATAGTTGACCGCAGCGTGCGCCGGCGAGAATTCGAACTCTTCCTCTCGCTCCGGCGAATAGAACATGCTGTGGATCAGGTCGATCGTGCTGTTCTTGAGGGCGGCGCGGGTCCGTTCCCAGGAGCCGAGGCGGAAGCTGACTTCCAGCCCCAACTGGCGGGCGATGGCCCGGGTCAGTTCGACGTTGTAGCCGGTCGGTTCGCCGTTTTCGTCCAGAAATTCATAGGGGGGCATATCGTGGTCGCCGCCGACGACAATCCTTGCCCGGCGTTGCTGACCGGCCTCGATGGGGCCGAACCATTTGGTGTGCAGGCGCCGGTAGGTGCCGTCGGCGATGACCAGGGAAAGCCCTTCGTTGAGCACTTCCAGGAGTCTTTTATCCCCCTCGCGCACGGCGAAACAGAAGGATTGCTCGAAGTCGTTGAGGGGTTCTTCAATCATGCGCAGGTTGGTCAGACCCGCTTTTTTAATCAGTTGCAAAGCGACCAGGCGCTGGATGACGACCGCGTCATGACGGCCGTCGGCGAGTTCCCGCAGAGCCTCCTCGAAGGTCTTGGTGGTGACGATGGTCGCCGGGAGTTCGATGCGGCGCAGAAACTCCTCGGCGTTGTCGCCGCGCAGGACCGCCACCTCCTTTCCGGCGAGGTCGTCCAGGGTGCGGATAGCGGTTTCATTCTCGCGGACGACAATGGTGCCGTGCATGGTCAGGTAGGGGAAGGTGAAGTCGTAGAGCGGCTCCCGCTCGGGGGTGCGCCCCACCAGAGGGAGAACCTGGACTTCCCCCGTGGCGAGCATCTTCTTGACCTGATCCCAGGGGCCGATGTGGAAATCGACCTCGTGGCCCATGACCTTGAGGACGGCGCGCAGCAACTCCACGGAGAAACCGTCGGCCTCTCCCCGCTCGTTGACGATGCAGTAGGGGGGGTAGTCGTCTTCGCTGGCCGCGTGGATGGGGTGGTCCGCCGCTTCCGCCGTGCAGGTGGCGGCCACTTCGGCGACCAGGAAGAAGGTCCAGAGGAGGGTAAGAAGAAGAGTCAATCGTTTCATGAACGGAATTCCTCGGGTTCCCTGAGGGCGTCGGGGAGGGTGAAACGGAAGCAGGCGCCCCGGCCGGGACCGGCCGATTCAACCCAGATGCGGCCGTGGTAGAGTTCGACGATGCGTTTTGCCAGGGCCAGGCCGAGACCGCTGCCGGGGCTCTTCGCATCGATCTTCTCGAAGAGGCCGAAGACCTTGCGCTGGTGGTACGGGTCGATGCCCAGGCCGTTATCGCGGACGAAGAAGATCGTCTCCCCGACCATTTTCTCCACCCCGATCTCGACACGCGGGGCGGCCTGCTCGCCCAGGTACTTGACGGCGTTGTCGATGAGGTTCTGCCAGAGGCGCTCCAGCCGCAGGCGATCACCGTACAGACAGAGTTCCGGAAGCTCGCTGCGTACCTCCACCCCCCGTTCGGCGATGGGTCCGGCCACCGTCGCCAGCGCCGCTTCCACCAGCTCGCCCAGTTCGATCCGGGTCGGCGCCTTGTCCAGGCGGCCGATGCGGGACATCTCCAGCAGATCTTCCAGCAGCCGTTCCATCTTGGCGGCGGCGCCCGCCATGAAATCCATGTCCTTTTCCATATTCTCGCGGCTGCCGGCGCGGTGGTCCTGGCGCAGGAAGCCGAGAAAGGTCTTGAAGGTGACGAGCGGGCTCTTCAGGTCGTGACTGACGCTGTAGATGAAACGTTCCAACTCTTCATTGCGCTGGCGCAGCTCCTCGGAGACCCGGCGCAGGTGTTCCTCGGCGGTCTTCAACTCGGTGACGTCGAGGATCATCCCGAGGGAACGCAGCACCCGGCCGGAGGCGTCCCGCTCGTGCCCGCAGCGCTCCAGGACCTGGCGGATTTCGCCGGACGGGCGCACCACCCGGTGTTCGATTTCATAGATGTCCCGCTCGTCCCGCAGCGATTCGCGGTAGGCGCGGTCGACCTGTTCCCGATCCTCGGGATGGACCCGTTCGAGAAAGCGTTGGTAGTCGGCGGGTTCGTTCCTTGGGGTCAACCCGAGAATGCGCCAGGTTTCGTCGGACCAGTGCAGCCGGTTGCCGGGAGGTACCAGTTCCCAGCTGCCGAGATGGGCCAGGGCTTGCGCCTCTTTCAGTTGGGCTTCACTCTTGGTCAGCGCCGCCAGAAAACGGGCGCGGCCGAGGTTGTCGGAGAGGATTTTGCCGATCAGCACCGTGGCCAGGGGGTAGACCAGCAGCACTGGCGGGCCGATATGTTTGATGACGTCGAGGGCCACGGAGGAAGGGAGGGTAAAAGCGCACAGGAGCATGGCGACATGCACCGTCAGACCGAACAATAACAGGCGCGGGGTGGTGATTTCCAACTTCCGCCCTTGGGCGCGACGGTGGAAGGCCCAGCCGAGCAGGGCCGAGACGACGATGACCGAAACGCCCATGGGCATTCCGGTGCCGCCTTGGGCGATCCGCAGGGCCATGGCCATGGCGGTACTGATCGCGGCGGTCAGCGGCCCGAAGAAGAGCCCGCCGAGGCTGATCATCACCGAGCGGCCGTCGAAAATCAGCCCCGGGGCGAGAATCAGCGGATTGAGCATACCGATCACCGCCGCCGCGCCGAAGAGCAGCCCCTGCAGCAGCGCTCCCCCGCGTCCGGGAAAGCGGTCGCCGATGAAGCCCGAGACGGTGCTCAGGGCAACGAGCAGAGCCAGGTTGTAGGTCAGTTCGATGAGAATCGGCAGCATGCGGTTTCCCGGCGTTGATGAAGAGAATCCTCTGAAAAACCGACTTGTCACCACAGAGGTCACAGAGAAATCCATATGTTAGACAAAAACGTAACTATTCAGCACCCCACCCGCATGTCTACGAGAATGGTGGGCGATACGCCAACTAATCCGCCTGCATGAACCGAGGGGATTTCCCCTCAAATAAGAGACGCAACGCTTCGGACGCACTGACGCC
>NZ_FOJJ01000014.1 GCF_900111775.1 Desulfuromonas acetexigens
CTACGGCGAATCATGAGTCACCCGGCCAAGCAGATCGATGAGCTACTGCCGGATCATTGGTTAGCCTCCCGGAAGAAGAATGCCGCATCGCAGACCGTCAAGCAAGATGGGCTGGGTTGACGGTTACTTCTCCAGGTCGACTATCTCGCATTTGCAGAAATCGACTGATCCCGAAAAAACCGAAATGCGACTCAGTCGTTCTCCAGGTCGACTATGTCGCATTTTGAGGCGAAGGGCGGTTCGAGGGAGGGGGAGGGGCTGGGCCGACGGGATGGCGATGCGCAGGCAAACGGGGAGGCTGTTGTCGCTGGTGGGGCACCCATGTTCGAAAATCTATTCAATAAAAATAGTGGATGGATCGAGAATCCCCTGTTATCCTGCTTGGGAGACCTTTGAATCCATTCAGATATCTATTCAGGAACGTCATGCCGCGACCGGTTGAACAGCTTCTCGCCCTGCTGCGAACGGGGGTCAAAACCGCGAAAGAGCTGCAGCAGGCTCTCGGGGTCAGTCAGCCGACCTTGTCCCGGCTGCTTGCGGGCATGGGCGGGCAGGTCGTCGCCCTCGGGCGGGCGCGGCAGACCCGTTACGGCTTGCCGAGGGATGTCAGGGGCGCCGGCGGGGAATTCCCCGTCTACCGGATTTCTCCGACCGGAGACGCCGAACCGGCGGGAACGCTGTTGGCGTTGCAGCGGGGGGAATACTGGTGGCAGCCGGCGGCGGGGTCGGGCGAACTGCTGCGGCATCTGCCCTGGTTCATTCAGGACCTGCGCCCGGACGGATTCATGGGCCGGGCCTTCGCCCATCTCCAGAGCCGGGAGCTGAACCTTCCTGCGCGGCTTTCCGACTGGAACGAGGAGCATGTGCTGATGGCCCTTTCCCGCAAGGGGGAGGACGGCATGGGCAACCTCATCCTCGGGGAACTCTCCTTGCAGCGCTACTTCCAGTCCGCCCGGGAGCAGCCGGCTCCGGTGCTTCCCCCGGAACTGCCGGCCCGCTATGAGGCCTTCGCCCGGGCCGCCCTGGCCGGCGATCCTCCCGGATCTTCCGCCGGGGGCGAGCAGCCCAAGTTTGCCGCCCTTCTCGCGGAAGGGGAGGAGTTCCGCCATGTCCTGGTCAAGTTCTCGCCGACCACGGATACTCCCTCCGGTCGCCGCTGGGCCGACCTGCTGATCTGTGAACAGCTGGCCCTGGAGGAACTTCGCTCCCAGGGCCTCCGCGCCGCTTCAACCCGGATTCATGTCACCGAAACGCGGACCTTTCTCGAAGTTACCCGTTTCGACCGGCAGGGGCGGTTCGGGCGGCTGCCGCTGGTGTCCCTGGCGGCGGTGGATAACGAGTTTTTCGGCCACCTGGACAACTGGCCGGCGGCGGCAGGCCGACTGGAGAAATCGGGAATGCTCTCGGCGGAAGACGCCGACGCCCTTCGCCTGTTCTCGGCCTTCAGCACCCTGATCGCCAACACCGACCAGCACTTCGGCAACATCTCCCTGGTCGAAACGGACAGCAAGCCCCGTTTCTCGCTCGCCCCCGCCTACGACGTGCTGCCCATGCTCTACCGCCCGCACCAGGGGGAAGTCCCCGCCCGCGCCTTCGCCCCGGGTCTTCCCGACGCCGCCGTCGCCGGCCAGTGGGAAAGCGCCCGTCAGGCCGCCCTTCGCTTCTGGGCGACGGCCGCCGCCGACGCGCGGATATCGCCCGACTTCCGGGAGATCTGTTCCTGCAATCAGGGGATGATCCAGGAGTTGGGCAACGGCCCGCGTCTGCTGGGCGGGTAGGGAGGAGGCTGCCGGAAACGGTAAGGACTAGGCTTTCTGGGCTTGATTTTTTTCTTCATTAGTGGTTTGATTGATCCGACAAAATTAGTCTGATTCCGATAATAGCAAACCCAGGGTGACCTGGGGACGCAAAGCCACGGGTCCAGCAGCGCTGGATAGCCGGGTTGCCGAAGAATTTCAGCACCTACACTGGTTGCCCATCTTCGGTTTCATGGAGATGGGTTTTTTGCGTTTTTGGGAAAACTTTGTACTTAACCAAGGATTAAAGGAGATTTTTGCATGAAGAGAGGTCTGTTATTGTTTTTCATTATGGGTGCCATCCTGGTCAGTGGCTGTGCTAACCATGCCAAGATTGAGATGCCTGTCGTTGAGAGGGTGAGTTCCCAGAACTGGCAAGGTAAAAGCTTTCGGCAGGAAATTTTCTATTCACAGCCCGAGCCAGGGCTTTTCACGGGAGGACAGCAGCAGAAGCTTCAGCCGATTTCCGAGGCGCGTCTTTCTGTTGCATCCGCAGAGGTGTTGAGTGGTTTTTCGCAGTTTCTGTCGAACCAGTTGCCGCCGAATACCTATGTGGTTGATGATTCCACCGCAGACTACACAGTGACTGTAAACATGGTGGCTAAGGATAAGATGGGGCCTTCTTATCCTGATTACGAATTTTGGAAGACATTTTTTAAAGGTTTGGCAACCGTAGGCTTCGGGTCATTCGAATATGACATCATTGCCGACTTCGACATCGAGTATGTATTGAAGGACAAGAAAAACAATGTGTTTTCAAAAAAATACAGTGTCAAAGATGCCGTCGATCATGACAAAGGAAGATTCGAGTTTAACGATAAGTCATATGTATATGCTGCCGAATTATTGCGGAAGCATATACTGATAACCTATTCTTCATTTTTGAAGGATGCTAGTGTAAGCATGTAATTAACAGCAAAAGGGCATGGAAGAGGAGTGAATATGGACTGCGAAGAAAACCTAAATAAACTTAAAACTGAATACCAAGAGTTTATTCGTGAACTTGATGTCGAAGAACTGCGGGAGATGCTCTCTTGCTCGAAAAGCGTCTGGTATCATTTACAAAAAGAATGTTTTTTTCTTTTTCCATCAACAAGGAATCCTAATTTTCACAGTATTCCAGCATTGATTGTAGAAGATTTTGCGGGAGGCACAATAGATCAATACCCTTGTGATGACGATGGGTACCCCATCATCGAAGATGAGGATTGCGAAGATCTCCGGGAAGAAATGCTTCAGACCGGACCCTGTTTGATCGACTCCCTAATTGCTCAGCTTGAAGCGGAACCGTTTTCTTAGACGCCATTTTAAATTACGCCGTCCGAACCTTCGCCGCAGCGTTTCCCGATGCCGCTGTCGCTGACCAGTGGGAAAGCGCCCCCAGTCCGCCCTTCGCTTCTGGGCGACCGCCGCCGCCGACGAGCGGATATCGCCCGAGTTCCGGGGCATTTGCTCTCGCAATCACGGGATGATTCAGGAGTTGGGCAACGGCCCGCGTCTGCTTGGTGGGTAGGGAAACCCCGACCGGCGACCGCTTATTTCACCGTTCGGTAGAAAAGTTGGCGAAGGGTCTTGGCAGTGCCAGAGAATTAACCGTTCGGTATTATTTTGTTGCGACGAGGCGGCAAGCCGCTTATTGTTAACCGAACGGTTAAATTATTTCGCACGGTGGAGGTGGTGGTGATTCGGAGCGAAGAGGGGACGCGCGCGATCAACGGACCCAAAGATCTTGGCGAGCTGCTGCGGAAAAAACGCAAGGCGCAGCAGCTGACCCAGGGGCAGGTCGCCGATTTCTGCGGGGTAAGCGTCAAGTTCATCTCGGAGGTCGAGCGCGGCAAGGAAACGGCGGAGATCGGCAAAGTGCTCCATCTCCTTAAAATGCTCGGCATCGATCTGTTCGCCGACCTTCGGGAGTGAACTCCATGAGCCGGGTTCTTCATGTCTACATTAACGGGGCCAAGGTCGGCGATTTGGCGGAAGGCGATCTGTCCTTCACTTACGACGCTTCTTGGCTGAGCGGCAAAGCTCCCTGCCCCCTGTCGCTCTCCCTGCCGTTGCAGGGCGAACCGCTGCCGGCGGATCGTTCCCGCGCATTTTTCGCGAACCTGTTGCCCGAAGGGCAGGTGCGGGATCACTTCGCCCGCAAGTACCGAGTCTCCCCCGACGACGATTTCGCCCTGCTTGCCGCCCTGGGCGGCGATTGCGCCGGGGCGGCGGCCCTCCATCCCGAACCTCTCGACGGGTTTTCCCAATCCCCCCCTTCCCGGTATCGCCCGCTGACGGACGCCGATTTCGGCAAGCTCCTCGACGAAGCCTATATCATGGACCCGTCGTTTCTCGACGAAGGCGAGCACACCCGGCTTTCCCTGGCTGGCGTGCAGGACAAGATTCCGGTCGCGCTGCGGGGAGAAACCATCCTTCTGCCGCTGGACGGAGCTCCCAGCACGCATATCCTCAAACCGCCGAACCCTCGCTTCCCCGGCCTGGTGGAAAACGAAGCCTTCTGCATGGCCCTGGGCGGGGCCATGGGGCTGAGGGTCCCCAACGCCTTTCTGTTGCCGGTCAAGGAGCGGGAACCGGTCTATCTCGTCGAACGCTACGACCGCCACGTCGGCGACGAGGACATCGTTCGCATCCATCAGGAAGACTTCTGCCAGGCGACGGGCATTTCATATCGGCGCAAATATGAAGAAAAGGGCGGGCCGGGATTCCGGGTCTGCTTCCAGGTCATCGGCCAGTGCCGGAATCCCCTGGCCGAGCGGATCCGGCTGATCGAGTTGGCGATCTTCAATTTCCTGATCGGCAACGCCGACTGCCACGCCAAAAACCTGTCCCTGCTCTACGACCATGGCCCCAACCCCTCCTTCGCGCCCGCTTACGATCTGGTCTGTACCGGCATCTATGGCCTGAGCCGAAGGATGGCCATGGCGATCGGCGGCGTCTATGACCCTCGCGACGTCACCGGCCAGGCCTGGATTGCCTTTGCCGAAGAGGCCGGGTCGAGGTCGCCCAAGCCCGTCGTGGACACCTTGCGGCGAATGGCGACGGAAATCCCGGGAAAGGCCAGGGAGACGGCGGCCGGAATGACCGCCCGTTATGGGGGACATCCGGTCTACGAGGAGATTGCCCAGCTGATAAATCACCGGGCGGAAGTGTCCCTGAGACAGCTTCGCCACGTATGATCCCCCCTGAAAGCCAAACCCCCGGTCAGGAGGATCCTGCCGGGGGCTGGTCGTTGAGTGTGCAACGACAATACGTCGGTATGTTCGCTTCCACTACCGTCTGCCCGGCGGCGAACAGGCTTTGGGCCTGTTTGATTTTTTCCTGGTTGATGATTGGCATCTACCCCTCATTGTAGGTTGGGGAGGATGTCGGTCTACGCACCCCATAGCGTCGTAAATCTCGGAATTGATCAACGTAAATTTCGGAATTGACGACCCTGGAATCCGAGTCCGGGACTTCCAAATAACCGCTTCCAGGGCAAATTTGAAGGCCGATTTTTCCAGAGGTCCGGAAAAAATTTCGTACGTACGAAATTTTCATCCCTCCAAAGAGCCCGGACCTTCGGCATTGCTCTTGTGCCGAAAAAACGTCCACTTCCCGATCCCGACAACCTTGCAGACTTCCTATCAATCATGTACAATTAATGCTTAAAAGTAGTCTTGATTGATAAAGGAGCGTACCATGCACAGCATGACACTAGAGCAGCTACGCGCCACGGCTAGCGCCGGAGGCGTGACGGGTGTAACCCTGAAAGGGCAGGGCGGCGGCTTCTTCGTTGAAATCGCCACCCGTAGCGGCCAAGACGCCTTTTTGGCGAAGGCCCGCAGCACGGAGCCGCGCCGCTTTGGTAATCCCACTTCTGCGCTAATAGTCTTGCGCGACGTGGGCATTGCCGTTGCGCAGCTTGACGCCACCAACTGGAACCCCGACCAAAAGGACATGACTCGCAGCAGGCAGAGCCGCGCCGAGGCCATGCGCGGAGCGCATGAAGCAGCAGCCTATAACCAGTGGCTGGCTGGCGAGATTCAGGCTTCCATCGACGACCCCCGGCCGAACATCCCTCATGATGAAGTCATGGCCGAAATGGACGCCGACATTGCCGCCCTGCCGAAGAAAAAACGCGCATGACCGAACAGCCTTACCGCATTGAGTGGCGGCCTATGGCCCGCGAGGACTTGCGGGCCATCGTGCGCTACATCGGCAAGGACAACCCGACGCGGGCCAAGAGCTTCGGCCAGGATCTGCGCGACAAGACCAAACCGCTTGCACAGCATCCAGAGCTTGGCCGCAAGGGACGGCCGGGCTTGCCCGAGTGGTTGAGCGAGCTGGTCGCGCATCCGAACTACATCATTTTTTATCGTGTGCTGGCCGAGTCCCGCACCGTCGAAATTTTGAGAGTGAAGCACGCGGCGCAGCAAACGCCGTGATTACCAACCCCGGCGCGCTAACGCCGGTTTTTTCAGGAGTGGCCAGATGAAGGATTACGCGCTGCAAAGTCCGGAGGTGCAGAGAGAGGGACCGACGGGGGCCGAGGTTGGCCTGTAATTCGGCGCCATTGAACCGGTGATCTTTCGCTTTTCCTAAAATCTGAGCCCGAGACTTCCCCACCCTGCCCCCGAAAAAATCGATTCCAGGGCAAATTTGAAACCCGGTTTTTCCAGAGGTCCGGGAAAAATTTCGTACGTACGAAATTTTCACCCTTCCAAAGAGTCCGGCCCCTCGGCATTGTCCTTGTGCCGAAAAAACGTCCTTTTCCCGATCCCGACAACCTTGCAGGCTTCCGCCACCGTGTACCCGGCGGCGAACAGGCTTTGCGCCTGTTTGATTTTCTTCTGGTCGATCTTGGGCCGGCCACCGCTTCGGCCCCGCGCCCGGGCCGCCTCTCTTCCGGCAGCAGTCCTTTCCGCCCGCAGTTCCCGCTCCATTTGATTGATGGCCCCCATGATCGAGAGGAAGGCCCGGCCCGTGGCGGTTGTGGTGTTGATGTTTTCCCGCAGGCTTTCGATCTTTACCCCTTTCCCTTCCAACTCCTGTACGACCTTGAGCAGATGGGCCAAACTCCGGCTCATGCGCGAGAGTTCGGTAATAACCAAGGTATCCCCCTCGCGCAGATACTCCATCGCCTGATTCCAACCGGGTCGATCCTCCTTCAGTCCGGAAACCTTGTCGCTGAAAATCTTTGAGCAGCCGGCCGCCTTGAGAGCGTCCACCTGGCTATCCAGATTTTGCCCGGAAGTTGTCATTTTCAGAAGACGATTGCGTATTCCGTTGAAATCGGCCAGAAGAACTGACATGAAGGCGGCCGCCGTTCCGCTGTGAATCCGGCCAGCGTTCCGGTGATTTCGGCCAGTGCCGAGAGTGGGTCTCGGGGTGGGGTTTTTACTCTGTCACGGCTTCGGATTTCCGGTCAAGTGTGGATCGCTTCCGGCGCATCGATTCGCCCTTGAGTTCGAGCCTGTAGGCGTTGTGCACCAAGCGGTCGAGGATGGCGTCGGCCAGGGTTGGATCCTGCATGGCATCGTACCAGGCCTTGATCGGCAGTTGGCTGGTGACGATGGTGGCTTTGCGGTCGTAGCGTTCCTCGACGATTTCCAGCAGTTCGCGCTGCTCCTCGGTGGTGAGCGGCGAGATGAGCAGATCGTCGAGGACCAGCACCTCGCACTTGCCGATGGGGGCCATGAGTTTGTGGTAGCGGCCGTCGAGCCGGGCGACGGCGATGTCGTGCAGCAGGCGCGGCAGCCGCTGGTAGAGAACGGTGTGGCCGTCCCGGCAGGCTTTCTGGGCCAGGGCGCAGGCGAGGTAGCTCTTGCCGGCGCCGGTCGGGCCGGTGACGAGGATGTTGTGATGCTGTCTTACCCACTGGTTCTGGGCCAGCGACAGGATCAGGGCCCGGTCCAGGCCCCGGCCCTGACGCAGATCGAGGTCTTCGATGGAAGCGGAGAAGCGCAGTTTGGCCGTCCGGAGCCGGTTCTGCATGCGCCGGTTTTCCAGTTCGGTCATCTGGAAATCCACGATCAAACCGAAACGCTCCTCGAAACAGAGCGCCGCCATGTCCGGGCGTTGCATCTGGTCGGCAAAGGCCTTGGCCATGGCGGAGAGCTTCATGGCGGTGAGTTTTTCAATGGTCGGTTGGTTCAGCATGGGAGAGCCTTTCGTCGTTGTAGTAATGGGTTCCCCGGAGGTTCTCGTGGGAGACGGGCGGTAATTCCAGTTGGCTGGGTAGCGGCTTCTGGTCGAGGTTGTTCTCCAGAATCGACTTGATGCTTTTGTAACTGACGCCGCGGATGGCGAGCGCCCGGGCGCAGGCGGCCTCCAGGCGTTCCTTGGAAAAGCGCTTGCCCAGGGATATGACCCCCATGCAGGAACGGAAGCCGTGCTCGGGGTAGGCCTTGCGCGAAAGAATCTGCTCCACGACGGCGGCCGTGGCCGCTCCGCTCTGGGCCGCCCAGGCGACGATGCGCTGCGGCGTCCACTCGGCATATTCCCGATGCGCCTTGGGCATGTGTTCCGGCAGGGTGCTGTGCTTGCCCTGTAGATACGACCGGGGATGGGAAGCCACCCGATTCCCCTTGTGCAGGCATTCGATGGTAGTGGCGGTGGCGCGGATCTCCAACTGCTCTCCCACCAGGCGATGGGGGACGCTGTAGAAATGGTTGTCCACCTCGACATGGTAATCGATATGGACCCGGGCTTTGCTCCATTGGGAAAACTGGTAGGGTTCCTCGGGCAGCGGCCGCATCTCCGGCCGGTCGAGCTCTTCAAAGCGGCTGCGGCGACAGCCGGGGAGTTTGCGGAAGGGACGGTTATTGAGCAGTTCCAGGCGTTGCCGGATGGCGGCGTTGGCTTCCGCCAGACTGAAGAAGGTGCGCTGACGAAGCCCGGCCAGAATAAAGCGCTGGGCGATCAGCACGCCCCCTTCGACCTTGGCCTTATCCTTGGGACGGCGAACGCGGGCGGGGATGACGGCGGTGCCGTAATGGTCGGCGAGTTCGGCGTAGGAGGGATTGAGGTCCGGCTCGTAGCGGCAGGCCTTGGTGACCCCGGAGCGCAAGTTGTCCGGGACCACGCACTGGGGAACGGCGGCGAGATAACCGAAGGCCCGGACGTGGGAACCGATCCAGTCGGGAAGCCCCTGGGTCCAGGTCGCCTCGGCGTAGGTCAGGTTGCTGTTGCCCATGACCCCGACGAAGATCTCGGCTTCCCGGATCTCCCCCGTCGAGGCGTCCACGATGGGTAGGGTCGACCCGCTGTAGTCGACGAAAAACTTGTCACCGGCACGGTGCTCCTGACGCATAGAACGATCCAGCTTCTTGCGCCATTGCCGATAGAGTTCACAGAACTGGCTGTACTGGTAACCGGAAGGTTCGCCCTCTTTGTACTCCTGCCAGAGCAGCATCAGGGTGAGGTGTTTGTGGCTGGTCAGTTCATCGTGCAGAGATTGCCAGTCGGGCTGGTGCAGCTTGCGGGATGAAGGTGGTTGCGGCGGGGGATAAAGAAGTTTTTCAAGGGACTCGTCGTCTAGTTCCACTGGCCAGGACAGGCCGGCGGCGATGGCGCGAGCAATCGTATCGTTCACGGTGCTCTTGCCGACCCCGCAGGCTTTGGCCGTATCACGCCGGCTCTGGTTGCAGCCCCAGACCAGGCGCAGGATCTCACGTATTTTTCGCATGGCAACTCTTTCTCTCGGCATCACGCCCTCCTCGGATGGAATCAAGGACGGCAGGATACCCGTGGAGTTACCCCGCGACTACACTCTCACATCACATTGGCCGGATGGCTCCGGAATGGTGGACGGAATCGAATCGGAATGCCGGCCGGATTCCCGCCGGAACGGTGGACGCTTTCCCGTCGGAATCGTGGCCGGATTCGACCGGAATACGCAGACGATTGCACAAAATATCAGAAGTGGATTGCACCCCAGAATCCATATTTGGTTGACCGTTTACCGCATGAGATCACGAGCATCTCAAAGTCCACAGCGGCGATCAGCACTACTTTAGGCACATAGAAAAGGCCACATTCATCGGAGCGTGGCCTTTTCTTATGACCAGGGGTTTTGAGAAGCTCGGGAAGGTTGCCGAAAATTGACATGCAACATATTGATACATCAAATAGGACGTCCCTTATTTCAGTGGCGGATCGTTTGCCTGAAAGAGGTGTAGAGAGTTTTAATCTTTCAGGCGATACCATAGGAATTCCTGATCGACAGCATTTAAAGTATCTATATTTCCGGTTTGACATTCCTGTGTTGGTTTACATAAATTGATGCCCGTTGAATTAAGCGACGATGCTGCACAGGTCATCAGGATGGAAACCATGACACGAATCTCCGTTGGTATTGATATCGGCTCAACAGCGACCAAGGCCATCCTTCTTGCTGGTGGCCAGATTTGCGGACAGGTGGTCATGGCGACCGGATGGGATTCTAAGTCTGCCGGGAAGCACGCCTTTGACACTTTGCTGGACGATTGCGGTCTTTGCGCCGAGGACGTTCATAGCGTGGTCGGGACAGGCTACGGCCGCGTCTCCCTTCCTTTCGCCAATCGCCGGGTCACCGAGGTGACCTGCCATGCGCGCGGCGCCGAGCATATGGTCCCGGGAAGCCGACTGGTGGTGGACATCGGCGGACAGGACAGCAAGGTCATCGCTCTGGATGGCACCGGCAATGTCACGGATTTTATCATGAACGACAAGTGTGCGGCCGGGACCGGACGCTTTCTCCAGATGCTGGCAGGTGTGCTCGATATATCCCTGGACGGGCTTGAGGAGTTGACCCAGGGGTCCGAGCCGGTCGTTCTGAGCAGCATGTGCACCGTCTTTGCCGAGTCGGAAATTGTCGGCTTGTTGGCCCGGGGCATCGACAAAGGAGCCATCGCCGCAGGAGTGATTGATTCGATTTCCAAACGCCTGACGGGCCTGGTCGGGCGCATGCCACGCGTTGCGGAAATCACGTTTACCGGAGGACTGGCCAACAATCCGGCCGTCTGCCGGCGCATCGAACAATCTCTTGGCTTGCCGCTGAGGATACCCATCTACCCCCAGATGGCCGGAGCGCTGGGGGCGGCCCTGATCGGCAGCGAACTTTGAATCGGAGGTTATTGTGGAATCTGCAGTGTTTAAACAGATAGAGAAGTTGCGCGAGATCAACGTTCTTGCCCTTAAGGACGCCAAAGAAGCGGGACAAGCCGTTGTCGGCACCTATTGCCTTTACGCCCCGGCCGAGTTGATCGTCGCTGCCGGAGCCAGCCCCGTCATGTTATGCGGCACCAGCCAGAACCCAATTCCCGCCGCAGAGCAGGTGCTGCCCCGCAACCTCTGCCCCCTGATCAAGTCGAGTTACGGCTTTGCCGCCACCGACACCTGTCCCTTCTTCCATTTTTCCGACCTGATCGTTGCCGAGACGACCTGCGACGGCAAAAAGAAGATGTACGAGCTGATGGAGGAATTCAAACCGGTGCATCTGATGCAGCTTCCCCAGGTTCAGGACCATGACTCGGCCCTTGACTACTGGGTCAAAGAACTGCAACGGCTGCAGACACGACTGGAAGAGAGCTTTGGGGTCGAAATCACCGAGGACAAGTTGCGGGACGCCATCGCCTTGCTTAACGACGAACGGCGCAGCCTCAAAGCCCTGCAGGATGTCTGCCGTCACAAGCCGGCTCCGATCAGCGGCAAGGAAATGCTCACCGTTCTGCACAATCGCGGTTTTGCCCTCGACAAACGCGCCACGATCAAGCTGATCGACCAGTTGACGGCAGAGCTGACCGAGTGGGTCCGCTTGGGGCTTTCCACGCTGGCAACCGATGCGCCAAGAATCCTGCTGACAGGAGTTCCCGTCGGGCTCGGTTCTGACAAGGTCGTGCGTCTGCTCGAAGAAGCCGGCGGCCAGGTTGTCTGTTTCGAGAGCTGCGGTGCCTACAAGAAGGTCGAACCGGTACGCCAGAGCGATGATCCCCTGCGGGCCATCGCCGAATGTTACCTGAACATTCCCTGCTCCTGCATGTCGCCCAACCGCAATCGTTTCGAGCTTGTTGCCCGCCTGGCCAAAGAGTTCCAGGTCGACGGTATTATCGACCTGACCTGGCAGGCCTGCCATACCTACAATATCGAATCCTATAGCCTGCGCCGGTATTTGCAGCAGGAGACGGGACTTCCCTTCCTGCAGATCGAAACAGACTATTCCGAGTCAGATTCCGAACAGCTCAAGCTGCGCCTTGAGGCCTTTCTTGAACTCCTGGCCTCGGCCGGGACCACGGGGGGCGCCTGAGCTTATTGCCGCCGTGCAAGCCTGCACTGAGGTCAATTGTCTTCTGAACGGTGGGTGGAATGGTTAAGTTGCACCCCCCACCCAAAACCCCTCCTAATCACCGGGCGGGTCTTCTTCTTTTTTACCTCTATAGAACACGAAACGCCCACGATATCCTTGTCGGGGGCGTTTCTATTAATGCGCTATTTTTCAGACAGCTTAGGAACGGTTCTCAGCATACAACCGATAGACTGATGATCGGCTGATGCCATAATGCTCGGAGATTTCGGTTTTGCTACATCCTGGCTCTTCAAAGTCCCTGATCAAATCTGCAATCTCCTGCTTGGTCAGTTTCGGCTTGGCACCAAATTTTACACCGCGAGCGATCGCCTTGATGCGGCCTTCCATCGACCGTTCCTTGATCAACTCCCGCTCGAACTCGCCGATCGCGGCAAGAATGTTGAACTGAAGCCGGCCATACATGGTTGTTGTGTCGATTCCTTGGTCCAAAACTACCAGGTCGACTTTCTTGATTTCGAGTTTCTGTACAATCCCTGCCAAGTCTACCACCGATCTCGCCAAGCGGTCGAGCTTGGTCACGACGAACACATCCTCGTCTCGAACGAAGTCAAGAGCCTTTTGCAGTTCAGGGCGCCCCTTTGCTGAAGCGGCCGATGCCTTCTCATGGTAGATGCGGTCGCAATCCGACAGCCGATCCATTTGAAGATCCAGTTTTTGTCCAGACGAGCTTACCCGTGCATACCCAACTCTCATTCCCATGACGACCTCCTTTTTCGCTTGGAGAAAAATTTCTTCCCGGTGGGAGTGGTCATGAAAAGTTATCGGCTTATTGTGGTTTCAGCTCGGAATGGAGGGTTAGTAACAATTGCGGATTTCTGCCAATCTGAGCGGCCTAGGACAATATAAGAACATAAATAGGACTGGAACCTTTGACCCAACTCTCAGAGTAGAGTAGATTGGATTTCGTCTTATTTGATGTGTTCCATGGGGGATGGATTGATGGTGTTGCAGGGGCGCGGAAAGAAGATTGGCGAGGATTGAAAACCACCGAACGTTGGCCATTGAGGCTAATGGAGGGTGGTTTTTTGTTTTGTAGGTTGCTGCTTTCATCTGCAGGAAGCGGGTTCCGGTGTCGGCACGATACAAGAACTGCTTGGTCATAATGATGTCAAAACGACCATGATTTACACCCGCGTATTAAACCGTGATCCCGCAGGTGTACGCAGCCCGATGGACAGTCTGTGAAGATGGTTTTTTATCAGGACCCTGATATAAACCACACTAAATTGTAGGGAATGCCGTAGGTACTTGTAAATATGAAGATTTCGGCGTGTTGTTAGAAAATACAAAAGGGGTCTTATGCGGACAAGGGCGGGCAGATTGTTATCTTATACGGGTCCGTCTATAAACAAGTTGGGGGCCAAAGGAACCGCCATGAACGAGATTGATGTTCTGAAGAAGATTTCGTCGAACCTGACTGAGCGTAAAAACTCCGCAGCTCTCAGTAACTATCGGGTTCTTTGTAGCAACATAGCGTTCTTGAACGAAACCTTCTCAAATGCCATCAGCACGTTGCGGCTCATGCATGGAGAGATCGAGTCCACCCTAAAGAACGATTCCCTTCTAACACCGCAGTTCAAATCCGGCATGGATTTGAATGCGTTTATCCCAATAGTCCTTCGACTTCAACTGAACAGTTTTTCAGTCTTTGAGAAGCTCGCGGCGCTTACGTCACCGGACGACCGAGCGCACATCACAATAGAGAATGTGTCGGTTCTTTCAAGGGGCTTCGATGACTACAACAATCTCGTTACTGCGACTCGGCAGTACATAGATAGCATCATCTCCGACTCTTATCAGCTATATCTTCTCGATCCAAAGTCGTTCAATTATCACGTCCTCGTCTCCCTCAACAGCTTTAGCAAGTACGCAACAAAGTCCTTGGCCCACGCTTTATTCAACCAAGAAATGGAAAGCGCGCTGAACGAGTTTAGAACCATAAAATTCAAAGACTGGACGAAGTCCCATATCACTGAATGTAATCACACCACCTTCGCGCAGAAAGTGGACTTTCTCTTTTCAGTGCTTGGCGTACCGTCAGACCCGGACTTATCCGATGACTTGAAGAACATATTTAAGTTCTCCTCTGAGTTCACGCACATCGGCTATATATCTACCTTCTTCACCTCATCGTCAGGCACAGAAGTAATCTTTGGTGACGACGATGGCCCATATCTACCAAGCACCGAGAATTTCAGTGAGTTGAAGTACGAAGTACTCGAAACCGCGTGCAAGGCGTTGGTTGCCACATACATTCCGAGTCTCGTCAAATGCCTGGAAAAGCTTATGCTGAAGCCCCAAGCAGAAAAATTGTCTACCTCATTGCAGCTTGCCGCCAAAGCGCTCTCTGGGGCGATTGCAAGCCGTAACTCGAAATACTTTTTCTTTGTCAAAATCGGGTTGATCGGTTCAACAACTTCAATTCCTCTCACATGCATGTGTGGAGATACAAAGACATGGTGGCCACCGCATGACACATCGGAACTTTATTGCGGTTCATGTGGCAGTTCCTTCCAGCTACTCGAAGTGGATGGCGAAGGTGGTTACATAATCACGAGCAACGGTCCCGTGAAAATTATCGGGGCCAATGTCCCTGATTTCTGCGATCTTCCAATGGCTGAACAGATCAAGCTACTCCAGCAGTGCGAAGAAGCGAAGAATGCGCATAGCCCCCAACCCGGCTGTCAACCGGAGTTTGAGCAATAAAGCCGCGCAGTGCCGGTTACTTCTACGTTATGTTCTGAAATCAAGATAAGGAAATATATGTTCCGTTGTCTTCCAAATAAAAGTAAGTGTGAATGGCAGAATTTGTCAGGCTTTGTTGATGCCTATAATCGTATTAATGGCACAAAGTACGTATGGTCAGAATGCTTGGACAATACCCCAAGCGACAGACCAAGCCCAGAGTGCAGACTTACTTCACCTGATGATAAAGATATAGTTCTTGAACATAAACTCATTACTTGGCCACCAGATCACTTACGTCAACACAGTGCTCATCATGATTTTATGGAAGCGATTGCTAGCAATCTAAACTATCAGTTTCAAGACGCGCTCTACATTCTAGAAGCAAAAGCTTCGGACTTGGTCCCGATCAAACGTAAAGTGGAAAGCTGGGCACTGAATATCTCTCAACAAATAATCAAAAATAAAAATATTGTTAGAAATAACGGATACATAAATGGATCACAACCTATCAAATGGAGTTTCCGTCTCATTTCAGAAATAGAAAAAGATGACGACATGCCGGAAAAAGGTGTTGGGGTTACCCTTAATGTTCTAGATACGGCTATGGATTTTTCGGATGACGATGAAACAGAAATGAACAACGGAGTAAAAGAGATTTTTTTAAAACACCTTGAAAAGTCCGTTAAAAAATTTGTTGGCTACGATGAATGTATCAAAATATTCGTAACAGAAATCTATGGTGACAATTACCTGCTCGACCACGAATTAATAGAAGCTGTTGCTAACGGGGCCACTCTTCCAAAAAACATTGATCAAATATGGGTTGGACACCCAGTATGGTTGAGCGAAACAGAATTCACGACCGATTACAAACAGGTAAACTTAAAAAAACATAACACTTAATCAGCCGGACGGAAAGCACGTCTGTGCAAATCTGAAAATCAAAACTAAATTACGGTGGTGGCCGAAGCATCGCGTCGCCGCCGACACCATTAACCATTGCCGATTCTTATAAATCACTCCTTATAACACGCGAAAAGCCCCCGATCCGGTGATCGAGGGCTTTTCCGATAATGCGCTATATTTTGAACGGTCCGAAGGGACCCCTGACTGAGTCAGTGTTCAGTGCCGCTATCGCCAGAGTCATTATCTGAAAGGATTGCTTCGTAGTCCTGACCACCGTAGAAAATACCAATGATTGAGACCAGATCGGCGTCCACGTGGAAAGCGATCATTGCTCGTTTTTTGTAGTTGGTTATGCGTAGGCCTGGTCGCACATCATCCCGCATTGTGCCACGATGAGGAAACATATGCAGGTTTTCGCAGTAGCTCACGATTGCCTCGGTGTACTGTGCGGCGATTTCGGGTGCGGCCGCCTCTGCGATGTAGTGGTACAGGTCGGCAAGCTGGTCCGCGGCTTCCGGAGTGAAGATGATGCGATAGCTCATCGTGTCTTGGCACGTTCAGTGGCTAAGCGAGCACGTACTTGGTCAGCAGTGACGGCGCGAGATGGGTCGGCCTTCAGTGCGTCGTAGGATGGACCGACTTGGTTATGCAGCCAGCTTTCGACGGCGCGATCACGCGCCATGAGAACCCGTAGGCCGTCCCGAATTACTTCACTCTCGCTGGCATACTCGCCAGTCCGCACCTTGGCTTTTACCATGTCCGCCATGTCGTTGGGCAGGGTAATGCTAATTTGTTTCGTAGTTCGCATGGTCGCCCCCAATTGCTTTTAGTAGGATTAAATCCTACCACACTGCGGCCCGGCAGTCCAACCATCTTTATCCTCGTCGTTCTGTATCACGACAAGCACGAAAGATTTTTGAGAATACTCCGGGCACACAAGCGATTAGCATATCCTTCCCGGCAAAACGTCTCGGATACCAGGGTCTGTAAGAATCTGCCGATCACACCGCCGACGATCCCAATATACCGGTTGGAATAACTTTCGGGAAAAAACACCAGGTAATTAAAATTCGGCTGGAACTGAACAGGTCGTTGTCCTGAAATGAGCCATTTACAAAAATCTGTTGGCAACCTCCCTTTCCATTTCACATTTTTGGGTGAAATCCGAGACGTTTCTATCAACCATCTGAATTCAGCGAAGCTTCCGCAGCTAAAGATGAACCCAGAGTGGACTGTAGATTGATGGATTTAGAACTTTTTTGATAAAAATACAGCAGTGTCCGGTTAAGAAGTTGCATACGCGCCGAAGTCTAAATCGATGAAGCCTGGCGGCGTCACGCCGGCGGCAACGTCTTCGGCCGCTTCGTTGCGGATTTTGTTGCGTAACTCGCGAACCCT
>NZ_FOJJ01000015.1 GCF_900111775.1 Desulfuromonas acetexigens
GCGCTGTTACGCTTGCCGGTGATCTGGATGGGTTCGTGCGATTCGGCTACGTCATCGAGGAGTTTGTAGAGAAGTTTTCTCGCTTCGGTCGCTGTGATCGTGGGCATGGCTGCCTCCTTTGCGTACGTAAAATCGTACGTTAGTCGCGGGGCATTGTCAACCAGCAAACAGCAACGCCGCCCAGGGGCTTAAAGCCCTGAAGCGGCGTTTTGGCGATCCTTGGACGACTGGGTTGGGACCAGGGGTCATTCACGCGGCTCGTCCCATTTCCTCCCGGATGACCTTTCGCAGCAACTCTTCGAGGGTGTCGGTGTCCTTGGCAAGATACCCCTTGAGGGCGTCATTGATCATGGTCTGATACCCTTTTCCGGCGAATTCGGCCCGCGCGCGGAACTCTTCAATCACGCTGTCGTCCAGATAAATGGTGATTCTGGTTTTCACGGATTGCGGGACCACAGCGCCGCGTTTTGCTTTTGACAACCTTTCTTTGGCCCTTGCTTGCGCGATGCGGTGAAATCAGTCTCTCCGCTCGGGGGCATACAAACTGTTTTTTCAAGGTGGTAAATAATAGCTTGTCATGGGCGTTAATCTTTATGCTATAGTCCAAAAACATCATAATCGAAAAAGTGGAAGACGGTGTGAATCCGTCACGGTGCCGCCACTGTGATCATCGTTCCTTTGGACGATGAAAGTCAGATACGCTATCGATTAGTCGGTTCATAGTACCTTCGCGCATTGAGGTGCTAGATCATTTGTGAGTGGATAAAAAACGGTATCCCCGCAGCCCCCAAAAGGTTGCGGGGATTTTTGTTTTTGGGGGGACAATGCCAAGGAAGCTGACCCTGATTAGACATGCTGGACTTCAAAACGCTCTGGACGGCTGTTACGTGGGACGTCTTGATGTGTCTCTCAGCGAGTCGGGCAAACAACATGCTGAACACCTGACTGATCGCTTACCGCTGGCCGAAATCGACGCCCTTTGGTGCAGTCCGGCCCGCAGGGCAAGAGAGACGGCAAAGCCTTTGAGTGAAAGACTGAAACTTGACAGCCTGATTGTGGATGATCTGAACGAAGTCAACTTCGGCCGTTGGGAAGGGCTGACCTTCGAACAGATTAGGGCCACTGATCCTAATCTAGTCAATGATTGGGCTGAACTCAAAGAGGGGTTTTGCTTCCCCGAAGGTGAGTCGCACAGTGACTTCCAAAGGCGAATCAACACGCTTGCGCAAGCTATAGCAATGTGTCACCACAACCATCTTGCGCTGGTAACGCACGGAGGTGTGATTTGCCATTTGCTATGTGAACTTATGGGCTGGCCAGCAAAAGATTATCTTAAAATCAACATACAACGTGGTGGTTTTGCGACTCTCGATCTCTACGCTGAGGGTGCGGTGCTGACGGGGCTTTACAATGACTGAATCGGCGAACAGCCGGCTGATCTATATCAGTGGTGGCAGCCGTAGCGGTAAAAGCCGTTACGCTGAGTTGCGTGCAGTCCAACTGCCTGGACCTCGCACTTATATCGCAACATGCCCAGCAATCGATGATGAGATGGATGAGCGCATTGCCCGTCATCGTCGCCAAAGGGAGAAATACGACTGGTTGACCCTGGAAGAGCCCCTGGAATTGGCTCGGGTGCTTGGTGAATGCCGGGACAGTTCGGTGGTACTGGTCGACTGCCTGACTCTTTGGATTAATAATCTTCTCTATCGGGCGCAGCAGAGCAACAAGAAGATCACCGAAAAAGATATCGCGACTTTGTGCACCGAGGTTGCTGTGGCGGCCAGCCAAGGTGAGCGCACCGTCATATTTGTGACAAATGAGTTGGGAATGGGGCTTGTTCCCGCTGATCCTGTATCCCGGCTCTATCGCGACCTTGTAGGACGTTGTAATCAAACGATTGTGGCTCTTGCCGATGAGGCGGTGTTCATTGTATCTGGCTGCCCGATATTTCTCAAAGGAGATGTAAAGTAATGACCTTGCACGAGAGCTCTCTTCTGACCCGTACCCTTGCGGCCATTGCTCCAGCCAACCATGGAGCACGTGCGAAGGCCAAGGAACGTCTTGACCAACTGGCTATCCCACATTGGGCCTTGGGCCGATTGATGGATTTGGCCCTCGACCTCGCAGCAATTACCGGTAGCCTGCACCCTACCGTCAATCGAAAGTCGATTGTTGTCATGGCGGGGGACCACGGCATCGTAGCCGCTGGTGTCAGCAAATTCCCACAAGCAGTGACACTGGAAATGGTCCGTAATTTTGTCATTGAAGCGGCCAGCATCAACGCTCTGGCGCGTCAGGTTGGCGCCAAGGTGACGGTAGTCGATACCGGAGTTGCCGGTGATCTAAGCGAATTGGCCGCTTGCGGCAAGATTGTCGATAAGAAGATCGCACCGGGTACGGCAAACTTTGCCGAAGGACCGGCTATGACACGCGAGCAGGCAGTGCGAGCGATTGAGGCCGGGATTGAGGTCGCTCAATCTCTGGGGGATCAAACGGATATATTCGGTACCGGCGATATGGGGATTGGCAACACCAGCCCGTCAAGTGCCATTATCGCGGTGATCTGCAAGTATTCGGTTGCTGACGTTACTGGGCGTGGCACGGGTCTTGACGACGACGCACTGGCCAACAAGATCGTTATTTTAGAAAAGGCATTGAAGCTTAATCAGCCGAATCCGCAAGACGGTCTCGATGTCCTGGCCAAGGTTGGAGGTTTTGAGATCGGCGCCATAGCCGGTCTGATCCTTGGCGCGGCGGCGCAAAAGAAGCCAGTGGTGATAGACGGTATCATTTCTTCGGCCGGAGCGTTGCTCGCCCACAGCCTGGCCTCTCAATGTAAAGATTACATGATCGCTGGTCATCGCAGTGCAGAGCAGGGTCATAAGATTGCCCTTGATTTTCTCGACAAGAAGCCGTTGCTTGACCTTGACCTGCGCCTTGGCGAGGGGACCGGTGGGGCCGTGGCCATGAACCTCGTCGAAGCCGCAGTGGCCATTCTGACCGAGGTCGCCACCTTCGAAGAAGCTGCGGTTAGCCAGTCGAGTTAAAATTATTACTTTTTGAATTATTCCAGTGTCTTGAAAAAGGAGAATTGATGTTGTTTACGCAAGTTGAACATGCTGTCAACGGAACCGTTACTCCGCAAATGGAAGCTGTTGCCCAAAATGAAGGGCATGCCCCGGAGTATGTACGGGAGATGGTCAAAGAAGGGAAAATTGTCATCCCTAACAATATCAATAGCAAGCCGAATCCGGTCGGTATCGGCAAGGGCTTGCGTACCAAGGTCAATGCATCCATTGGCACATCATCGGATATCATTGATTATGAAGCCGAAGTCCGAAAAGCCAAAGTTGCCCAAGAAGCTGGAGCAGATACCTTGATGGAACTTTCCGTCGGTGGCGATCTTGATCGTGTCCGACGTGAGGTGTTGGCTGCGGTCGATCTGCCCGTCGGAAACGTACCTCTTTATCAGGCGTTTTGCGATGCCGCCCGCAAATATGGCAGCCCTGACAGGCTTGACCCGGAAGAACTCTTCGACCTGATTGAAAAGCAGTGCGCAGACGGCTTGGCGTTCATGGCCGTTCACTGTGGTATTAACCGCTACACCATCGAACGCCTTCGTAAGCAGAACTACCGCTACGGCGGACTGGTTTCCAAGGGTGGGACAACCATGGTTTCCTGGATGGAGAAGAACAATCGAGAGAATCCCCTCTATGAGCATTTTGACCGGGTGATTTCAATACTCAAGAAATACGATGTCTGCCTGTCTTTGGGTAACGGTTTGCGGGCCGGGGCAATTCATGACAGTCACGACCGTGCCCAGATGCAAGAACTGATCATTAATTGCGAATTGGCCCAGATCGGCCGTGAAATGGGCTGTCAAATGCTGGTGGAAGGCCCTGGACATATGCCTCTCGATGAGATCGAGGCCAATATTCTGATTCAGAAACGCATGAGCAATGAAGCGCCCTACTACATGCTTGGGCCGATCTCCAGTGATATTGTCCCCGGCTTCGATCATATCAGCTCGGCCATAGGTTCGGCGCAGTCGGCTCGCTATGGGGCTGACCTGATTTGCTACATCACTCCGGCAGAGCATTTAGCTCTGCCAAACGAAGAGGATGTTCGTGTCGGCGTTCAGGCTGCTCGTGTTGCGACCTATATCGGCGACATGAACAAGTTCCCAGAGCGGGGACGTGAGCGCGATAAGCAGATGAGCAAGGCACGACGTGACATGGAATGGGATAAACAGTTTGAGTTGGCCCTGATCCCTGAGGAGGCTAGGAAAATCCGTGCTTCGCGCGTCCCGGAAGACGAAAAAACCTGCACTATGTGTGGTGAGTTCTGTGCCGCGAATGGTTCTGCCAAGCTGTTTACGGAGGAACTGGCAGGAGACAAACTCTAGCCTGGATTATTTATGCAGCCTTTTTTTGCCGCTATAAGTTTTCTGACAATCGTGCGAATTCCACCTGCTTGGTGCGGTGACGAACAAGCCTTGGGCCGCAGTTTATCCTGGTTCCCGGTCGTCGGCCTGCTGATCGGCTGCGTGGCGGCGGTTTTTGATGGCCTGCTTCGAACGTTGTTTCCCGGCTTGCTGGTGCCGAGTGCGTTGACCATTATTCTCCTGCTCTCTATCTCGGGCGGTTTTCATCTCGATGGCTTGGCCGACAGCGCTGACGCCTTCATGAGCTCACGCTCCAAAGAACGGATGCTGGAGATCATGAAGGACAGTCGTTGTGGTCCGATGGGGGTCCTTGTCATAGTCGCGCTGCTGTTACTGAAGTTCGCGGCGCTGGCGTCATTAAGTGGTGACTGGCGTACGCCGACGATTGTTCTTATGCCGCTGGCCGGGCGGAGCGCCCTGGTCCTGAAAACCGTCAGCCTCGACTATGTACGTGGCAGCGGATTGGTTTCGTTGTTTCAGCACGGCAACCGCGAGCGACACTGCGGAATTACTCTTTTGCTTCTCGGTGGTGGCTCCTTTTTGGCTTTTGGTCTTAAAGGGTTTTGGGTGCTGTTCGCCTGTTTGCTGGTTGTCTGGCTCTTCGCGCGTTACTGTCGGGCCAAGATCGGTGGCCTGACCGGGGACACGCTCGGTGCTGCGTGTGAGTTGTTGGAAGTGGTCCCCCCTCTGGTGGTGCTGATGCTAATGGGAACCGGGGGTGAGATATGAATTCGATTAACCTGACGCAACGACATAGACATGGCGGCAATCTGCATCAATTCAGTGCGGAGGTGGGCATTCCTGTTGATCAATTACTTGACTTTTCAGCCAATCTCAATCCATTAGGCCCGCCAAAATGGCTGAGGGCGGAGATAAGCGCTCATATCGGCGAACTCGTCCATTATCCCGACCCCAATTGCGAAAATTTAACTAAAGCTCTGGCGGAGGAGAATGGTTGCTCTCCCGATAACCTGCTGGTCGGTAACGGCGCCACTGAACTGCTCTATCTGCTGCCTAGGGCGCTGAAGGTTGAGCGGGCATTGATCCCCATGCCTTCCTATGCCGATTACGAAGACGCAACACGTCTGGCCGGCATCGAAGTTGAACAACTGCTTCTCGACGTCGCGAATGACTTTGCCATTGATTTTGACCGATTGTCTGAGCGACTTCAGCCTGACCAATTGGTGCTGCTCGGCCAGCCGAATAATCCGACCGGTCGACTTTGCGATATAGAACGTTTGCGTGAGTTGGCCAATGCCTCTCCACGGACATATTTTGTGATCGACGAATCTTTCATCGCTTTCGTTGATGAAGGGAATAGCCTGCGCCATGAGCGTCCCGCCAATGTGATTGTCGTCGAATCGATGACCAAAGCTTACGCGATTCCCGGGTTGCGTCTTGGCTATCTGATAGCCGACGCCGCCATCGTCACTCAATTGCGTCGTTTGATGCCGGACTGGACGGTCAACTCTCTGGCACAAAGCATCGGCTGCCGCGCTCTTGCCGACCATGAATATCGCCGCTTGAGTCGTGAGTACGTTGTTCAACAGCGCCTGGCGTTGTCCGGAGCCTTGGCTGAATTGCCCGGTTTGTATATTTTCCCCGGTGATGCCAATTTTCTCCTGTTGCGCTTGGATGATGCGCGTATGAGCGCCGGCGAACTGGCTCGACGCATGCTGAAAAAAGGTGTTGCCGTTCGTGTTTGTGACAATTTTAAAGGGCTGGATCAAAACTACTTCCGCGTTGCCGTGCGGGGCGCCGAAGAACAGGACCGGTTGTGCGGTGTCCTGAAAGATATTCTGGTGCCTAGCCGAACCGGAAGTCCCCGTCGGAAAACTCCTGCGATCATGTTCCAAGGCACCGGTTCCAATGCCGGCAAGAGTGTGCTGACCGCCGCCATGTGCCGCATCCTGCATCAGGACGGATACGACGTCGCTCCCTTCAAGGCACAGAACATGTCGTTGAATTCCTTCGTCACCAGGCAGGGTGGTGAGATGGGGCGGGCCCAGGTAGTGCAAGCCCAGGCTTGTCGACTGGAGCCGGATGTGTGCATGAACCCGATCCTGCTGAAACCGAACAGTGACACCGGTTCCCAGGTCATCCTCAAGGGTAAGGTCTGCGGCAGCATGCACTTTAGTGAGTACACAGATCGGCGTCAGACTATGTTCGAAGTGGTGAAGGAGAGTTACGATTCTCTTGCCGCCAAACACCAGGTAATTGTTTTGGAAGGCGCCGGCAGCCCGGCTGAAATCAATCTCAAAGACCGGGATATCGTCAACATGAACATGGCCCGCTACGCCGATGCGCCGGTTCTTCTTGTCGGGGATATCGATCGAGGCGGTGTTTTTGCCTCTTTTGTCGGCACAATGGAGCTGCTCTGCGAGTCGGAGCGACGGCAGGTGGCCGGATTTGTCATCAATCGTTTTCGCGGCGATCAAAGTTTTTTGACCTCGGCGCTGGAATATACTCTGCGCCACACAGGCAAACCGGTTTTAGGCATAGTCCCTTATCTTGCTCAGCTGGGTTTGCCTGAAGAGGACTCCGTTTCTTTCAAATCCGGGGGTTTTAGGCAGGAAATGACAGCGGTTGATCGCGTTGATGTCGCCGTGATCGACCTGCCGCATATCTCCAACTTCACTGATTTTGATGCACTCTCCATCGAGCCGGATGTTCATCTGCGAATAGTGCGTAGCGCGGATGAGTTGGGCAAACCCGACGCCTTGATTCTTCCCGGAAGCAAAAACGTGCTCAGTGATCTCGACTATCTTCGTCATGGCGGCTTTGCTGAACGAATCGCCTCTCTTGCAAGTAATGACTGTTGTGAAATCGTCGGCATTTGCGGCGGCTTCCAACTGTTAGGTCGGCGGATCAGTGACCCCCACGCCGTGGAGTCAGATGGGATTTCGCGGCCAGGCCTCGGGCTCTTGCCGATCGAAACGGTACTCGCCCCCCAGAAAATCACAGTACAGACCCGTGCCCGCCACATTCCTTCGAGGCGGGAGTTGGTCGGTTACGAAATCCACCACGGTCGCACCAACGCCCTTGATGATTCACTTGAGATCATTGTCCGCAACAGTGAGGACGAGATGCTTGGTGGCAGTGTTCACCAGGGCAGAGTCTGGGGGACCTACTTGCATGGTGTTTTTGATGGCGATGAATTCCGCCGTTTTTTTGTCGATGGCTTGCGTCGTAGACGAGGTTGGAGTGCCGAGGGCAGAATCCTGGTCCGCTATGACCTGGAACCGGCGTTGGATCGCTTGGCTGATGTGGTGCGCAAGGCTCTTGACATAAAGGCTATCTACCGGAGGATCGGATTGTAATGCCGCTTGAGTTCCAGATAATCCTGGCCATGGCCATGGATGCCGTTATTGGTGATCCGCGGTGGCTGCCGCATCCAGTACGGGGAATCGGTCGAGCGGCGACGGCGCTGGAAAAACCGGTGCGTAGGCTCATCGCCTCAGAAACCCTGGCCGGTCTGGTGGCGACGCTGATTGTAATCGCATCGACGGCGCTGATCTGTTGGTTCCTGATCATGGTAATGACCGAGGTTTCTCCGTGGCTGGGAGAAGCAATGTCCATTGTGATTCTCTATTTCGGTTTCGCTGCACGCGACCTAAGCCGCCACGCTCTCCATGTCAAGTATGCTCTGGAGACTGATGACCTGGATCTGGCACGCCGACAGGTGGCGATGCTGGTAGGGCGTGATACCGAAGAACTTGACCATGCTGAAGTCTCCCGCGCCGCGGTTGAAAGCGTAGCCGAAAACACAGTTGATGCGGTTACCGCCCCTCTGCTCTTTGCCTTGATCGGTGGACCCGTGGGCACTATGGTTTATAAGGCGATCAATACCCTGGATTCGATGTTCGGTTACAAAAATGACCGATATGTCCATTTCGGTTATTTTGCCGCCAAGATCGACGACTTGGCAAACTACATTCCAGCGCGAATCACAGCGCTTTTGACGCCGGTTGCGGCGACTCTTTTAGGTTTCGATGCGCGAGGTTCCTGGCTTATTTTCCGCCGCGATCGCCATAATCACCCCAGTCCGAATGGAGGCCAGATAGAAGCGGCCATGGCTGGAGCTCTGAATGTCAGACTCGGAGGAGAGAACAGCTATTTCGGCCAACCGTCGTTTCGTCCATATATGGGCGATAACAACAGACCGCTCTGTGCGGAACGCATTGGAGAAACAGTCAGGCTGATGTGGGCGATTTCTTTGCTGATGGCGAGCTTCGGTTTGATCCTGCGCGGTGGTCTCGGCGCTTTGGCTCAATGATCATGAGTGAAAAACGCAAGAATATCCTGATTTTTACCGGTGACGGCAAGGGCAAATCGACCGCTGCCTTTGGTATGGCTGTGCGAGCCTTTGGCCATGGCCAGCGGGTGCTGATCATCCAGTTCCTCAAGCAGGATCAGAGCGTCGGTGAGCTGGCAGGTTTAAAAAAACTTGGAATTGAGGTGAAGCAGGTGGGGCGCGGTTTTGTCCCCCGACCGGACCATTCGGTCTACGAGGAACATCGGCAGGCTGCCCGGGAAGGTTTTGCCCTTGCCTGTGAAGCACTGAACTCTGGGGAACACGATCTGATTATTCTCGATGAAATCTGCGGCGCGGTCGCCAAGGGTTTATTGAAAGAGGACGAAGTGGTGAACGCCCTTGAAGCCGCGCCATTACTGAATATCGTGCTCACCGGACGTGGAGCAACGGAACGTTTGATGGCGTCCGCCGATACCGTCAGTGAAATTCACCCAATCAAACATGCTTTATCCAAGGGTGTAGCCGCACGGAAGGGGGTTGAGTTTTGAACGAGATTCCTCGTTTGCTCATGGCCGGTACGCAAAGCGGTGTCGGCAAATCTTCACTGACCCTGGCTCTGGTAGTCGCTTTCCGGCGTAGAGGTCTGCGAGTGCAGACTTTCAAGGTTGGTCCCGATTATCTCGACCCCGGTCATCTGGCGCAGGTGTCCGGGCGTCCCTGTTACAACCTGGACGGGTGGATGGCCGGTGAAGATTATTGCCGTCGCCTGTTTGAGGATGCCTGCGCTAAAGCCGACATCGCCATCGTCGAAGGGGTGATGGGGCTCTTTGATGGCAGTAGCGCCGAATCTCTCTCCGGGAGTACCGCGGAGATGGCGAGCTGGCTAAAGTTGCCGGTGTTTTTGGTTGTCAACGTCCACGGAATGGCGCGCTCAATTGCCGCTCTGGTCAAGGGATTCTCCGAATTCGACGAGCGAGTCAGTATCGCAGGGGTGATCGCCAACATGTGTGGGTCCGAGAGTCACGCTCGTTGGTTGCAGCAGGCGCTGGTGGCCGCGGGGGCGCCGCCGTTGCTCGGCAGGGTAATGCGAGACGCTTTTCCTGAGCTGCCGAGTCGTCACCTGGGACTGGTTTCAGCTCAGGAGACGGATTGGAGTGACGCTTTGATCGACCGACTCTGTGAGCTGGCGGAAAACGCAATCGATCTGGATAAGCTCTTGCAACAGTCTGCGCCGGCGTCGCCCATAAAAGCCGGCGAAGAAAAGACCTCGTTCAGCACCGCCAGGCGAGGATTAAAGCTTGCCGTCGCTCGTGATGCAGCCTTTCAATTCTATTACGCAGATCTGTTCGATGCTCTTCGTGGGCGCGGGGTGGAGGTGCAGTTCTTTTCACCTCTTGATGATGATTCCATACCGCTTCTTTGCGATGGACTTTATCTCGGCGGCGGTTATCCAGAGCTGTATGCGCACAAACTCGCTGCCAACGAGGCGATGCGCCAATCCGTCAAGGAGTTCTGCGGCAGTGGCAAACCGGTTTACGCGGAATGCGGCGGGTTGATCTACCTTTGCCGGGAAGTAGCAGTCGATAATGAGATATGTCCCATGGTTGGAGTCTTGCCGAGTCGGACCCGCATGCTGAAAAAGCGCAAAACCCTCGGCTATGTTGAGGCGACGTTACAGATGTCTACGCTCTTCGGAGCGGTCGGAACCAGACTGCGTGGTCACGAGTTTCACTACTCGGAGTTGTGCGACGACCCCATCGGTAACGACGGCTGGCAGGCTGCCTATCATTTGAGGAAAAACCGCGGTGCCCAGGTCAGAGATGAAGGCTATCAAAAAGGCCATATCCTGGCCAGTTATGCTCATCTGCACCTGGCATCTCAACCCCAGGCCTTGGATTCCTGGATTGAAAACATGTATGCCGCGCGGGAAACCACAAGGAGTAACAATGAAACGAGCTGATGGAAAACCGTTGATCCACGATCTCTATGAACATCCCCTCAGCGGACCGGAGATAGAGGCACGTTCGTTTGCTGCCATCGACACCGAAATGGGTAATTATTCCTTGTCGCAGCCGCAGTGGGAAGTGGCGCGGCGCTTGATTCATACCACTGCCGATTTCACCATGGCCGAGTTGCTCTCTTTCAGTGTTGATGCTTTTGATGCTTCTCGTGAGGCACTTTTGGCGGGTGCCAAGATTTACGCTGACAGCAATATGATTCGTTCCGGAATCTCCGTTGCCCGTCTACGACAGATCAACCCAGACTACAGCCATGAGGATATCTTCTGTCATGTTGCAGATGAGGATGTTGCAGCGCAGGCGAAAGAGGTTGGTTTGCCTCGCTCGCTCTTCGCAGTCAGAAAAGCCAAGGAGATGCTTCACGGCAGCATCGTGCTGCTTGGCAACGCTCCGGTCGCGCTGTTGGAAATCAACCGTTTGGCCATGGAGGAAGGGATTCGTCCCGCCCTGGTCATCGGCATGCCCGTCGGTTTTATCCATGTGTTGGAGAGTAAGGAGGAATTACTGAGGACCGGCCTGCCTTACGTTGTTCTCAATGGACGGCGCGGGGGCAGCCCGCTGGCGGTAGCCTGCCTTCATGCCATGTGTACGGTAGCCAGCGGACAGGTTGGCGTATGAACAGAATCTTTGCTTTGATATTGATGCAGGTGGTTTTTATGCCCATTGCAATACAGGCAGATGCGAACGAGCTAAAAAGCAAACCGGCAATCGTTCTGGTTGCTTTTGGTACTTCGGTCGAGCAGGCGCGTAAGGTGTTTGATCATATCGACAGTCGGGTGCGCCGGCGTTACCCGGAGCACAATCTGCGATGGGCTTTTACCTCGCAGTTTATCATCGACAAGCTGAAACGACGCGGGGTAGTAACCTACAATGTCGATGAGGTGATCGCGCAACTGCGTGCCGAAGGGTTTGATCGCGTCGTCTTCCAGAGTCTGCATATTGCTCCGGGGCAGGAGTACAGTAAGGTTCAGGCGGCGGATATCTCTGGTCTGCGGGTGGCCTTCGGTGATGCACTTATGACCAGTGATGAGGACATTGAGCGCACCATTGATGCCTTGCGACCCCATATCGATGCGCTGGAGCCCGCCGTTATTGCCGCTCATGGTAACGATAAGTACCCCCGCTTCAATGAACGGATAGAAGCGTTCGCTGCGCGGATTGAAGCCGATTATCCGCGTTTGGTCGTGGCCAGTGTCGAAGGAAGTCCTGGCCTTGGCCCTTTGCAGAAGATTAAGGAGATGAAACCCGATCGAGTTAATTTCGTTCCCTTGATGATCGTTGCCGGCGATCACATTCTCAACGATGTGCTCGGCGACGAAGATGGGAGCTGGAAGAATATCATCGCCGCGCCGCAAGTCGGGGTGAGTGAGTCGCTCGGTTGGAACGATGCCGTTCTGGATATTTACTTCGATCACCTTGAGGCGGCTTTGCAGCAGGTGATGCAAGAAGAGCCTGTCCGCTGATATGCGATTGTTTATCTGGATAATCCTGTTCGGTTTGTTGCTGGAGGGTGGTGAGTGCTTCTCCATGGAGAAGCGTGCGGCTGTGGATGACATGGGGCAAGCTGAAACCTCAATACGTGCCCCCGGACAGCCTGACAACGCTGCGTCGATGAGCGTTAAAAGAGTGCGTCCCGAGGGTCAGACCGGCAAAATCCTGGCCTCCGAACGGCACAAGAACGGTGACCCCGATAGTTATGAAAGCTGGAAGAGAAAATTACCCTTCTGGCCTCGCAAAGGCTTGATCCTGTTCGAGCTAATGCTCGTGATTGCCCTCGGCGTCCTGGTTGGACAGATATTGGAGGTGTCCGGCTGCGTCAAGATGCTCTCATGGGTGACTTTGCCGATCACCCGCTTGGGCAAATTGTCCCGGCATACCGGTCCGGCCTTTCTGATGGCATTTCAATCCGGCGCTGTGGCCAATAGCATGCTGGTTTCCCACCGCGACTGCGGTCAGATCAGTAACCGCGAATTGTACACCTCGGTTTATGTGGTCTCGGCTTTGTCGCTCTTCGCCCATTTGCCCACCTTCGTGGTCCCCATCGGCATTGCTTTCGGCTGGGAGGCGACCGCGGCTCTCTTTGGGGTGCGATTTTCCGCTATAGCCGTGCAGGTCTTTTTGACCCTGCTGGTCAGTCGCCAGATCTTCGGTCGGTTAGGCATTGGCGAAGAACTGCGGGGCCGGGATGTGATTGCCGAGGTGCGTGAATACCGCCAGCGCAAGGACGGATTTTGGCGCACTGTCTGGAAGCGTTCAAAGCTCACGTTGAGACGGCTACTCTTTTATTTACTGCCGACCTTTGCCTTGATGACGTCTTTGGAATATTACGGAGGTTTTGAATGGCTTGCCAAGACCATGCCCCAGCTCTTTACTTTTGATTTTCTACCGCCGCAATCGTTGTTCATTATCCCGGCTCAGGCACTGAGTTTGTACAACGGCGCGATTGCCGCGGCCAATTTTATCGATTCCGGGTCGATAACCACTCAGCAGGCGGTGATTATCATCCTATTCGGCTCAATGGTTACTGCACCGGTGCGGACTCTCAAGCATGGGCTACCGACCTATGTAGCAGTGCTCGGCCCGCGAGCTGGAACTTTTATGGCAGTCAGTGCCCAGGTACTGCGCATGCTGTTCCTGTTAATTTGCACCATCGCCCTGATGGTTTGCTGGTTTTAAGCCAGGTGAGGAGACTATGAAGAGTTTGCAAATATCGACAATGCAGCCTCAGCCTGGGCATTTTTATGCCGTCGGCATAGGCCCGGGTTCGCCGGACATGCTGACGGTGCGAGCAGCGCGTTTGGTGGAAGGATGCGACACCATAATTACACCGCAAGCAAAGGGTTCGTCCAAGAGTCTGGCTCTGGAAGCCGTACATCCTCCCCCTGTGTCAGGATAGATGTCGCCTCTCTTTGAGAGCCTTTGAGTGAAACCCGAGGGGCCGAAAGTGAAATTGTATGACTCACTATTCTGAAGAGTTAAAGACGAGCCTCATCGCCCGGATGCTG
>NZ_FOJJ01000016.1 GCF_900111775.1 Desulfuromonas acetexigens
AAATGGACCCTGCCGATCCGGGACTGGAAGGCGGCCCTCAACCGGTTTTCCATCCTGTTCGAAGACAGAATGCCAGCTTACTGATAACCGAAAACCAAACCATTTACACAAAATGATTTACACCGCCACTTTCTCGCATTCGCGCGAGGGGAGTGCTTGCAAAATCAGCTTGACCATTGGTTCATTCGCGTCACCGAAGCGGGCCGTTCGGCAGTAAGCAATTTAAAACAAGCAGATTCTGCTGGCTCTGATCCGCATTCCAAGGAACTTGCAGAAACGGTTAAAGGGCTTACTTCCGAGCTTGGTCAAAGGCCTTTCGGTCCTGACGAAAAGTACCCTTTGGATTCTTGGTTATCAGCTACGGCTAAGTGTGGGGCAATTGCTGATGACGCCTTAAGGTGGGTATATAACTTACCGAAAGCAAAATCAGATAAGCATGGTATAGATCCGGTTCATTTGGCGAGGAACAGTGTTTTTAAGTTGGTAGATGTTCTTGATGAGGTTACGACGCAGTTATCCTCAACTTATTGGCAGATGGCGAATGTGAAAGCTGTATTGCTTAAGGGACCCGCGGGAATTGGGAAGTCGCATTTACTTGCGGATATAGTTGAGTTTCAGGTTCATGCCGGTTATCCCGCTTTGCTCGTTTTGGGGAGTACGTTTGTTGACAATGAGCCTTGGCGGCAAATTCTAGGCCAGCTGGATCGACCCGCTACTGAGCAGATAAAGCATTTTCTCGGGTGTATGGATTCGGCGGCTCATGCTGCTGGTGTAAGGGCGCTTATCTGTATAGATGCTTTAAACGAGAGAAACGGTGTGGATGTATGGCCGCATCATCTTGCGGCATTTTTGAAATTGGTTGAATCGTTTCCCAGAATCGGTGTCATTGTCTCCTGTCGTTCAACTTATGTTCCATATGTAATCCCAGATGAACTAATCTCCGAAAAGTTGTATCTCATCGAGCACGACGGCTTTGCAGCAGATGGTGGTAAGGCTGCAAAGGTTTACCTTGATAAGCGGGGGATCGTTCGTCCTGGAGCCCCGAATCTTGTCCCTGAATTTGAGAATCCTCTTTTTTTAAAGACTTGTTGTGATTTTTTGGAAAAGGAGGGTCGGAATGAATTGCCGCGAGGTCTGCGTGGCGTGACATCAATTTTCAATTTTTATAATGAGGCGGTTTCACGTGCTCTGAATCAGCGGATGAAGCTTGATCCGCGCTTTAAAATTGTGCCAAAGGCTATATCTGGTTTTGCGAAACAGCTTGCTGATGCAGGCGTCGGGTATCTAGACATCAGTAAGGCTCTTGAATTTTTCGAGTCTGTCAAGGCGTCAGGGGGGGACCGCGAGCAAAGTCTGCTTTCCCAGTTGGAGAGCGAGGGGGTAATAACAATTGAGCCCATCCGCAAAGAAGATGGGTCGATAGAGGAGCTGGTTCGGTTTTCCTTTGAGCGGTTTAGCGATCATGTAATTGCAACGCGCTTGTTTCATGATCATCTGGACAAAGAAGATGTTGCCGGGTCGTTCAAGGATGGGGGGGCTCTTCATGATTTCGTTTTCGGCGAAGGTAGCTATCATCACGCCGGGATCATCGAGGCGATGGCTGTACAGTTGCCCGAAACGACAGGTGTTGAATTATTGGATGTTGGAAAGGGTGATTCTTGGGTTGTGCAGCAGGCTTTTCTGGAGAGCGTGCTATGGCGGGAGCAGTCATATTTCACAGATCGAACATTCGAAATTTTGCGAGGGATACTTAATAGTGATGAATTGACGAGGTTACTTATTTCGGTCAGTACTGAGCCTGAAAATAAGTTCAATGCCCGCTATATTCATGAACGGTTGTTACCAATGGCCATGCCGGAACGGGATGCGTCCTGGTCGTGTTTCATTGGGAAAAATGGATTTTATGGTCCTGTTGAGGTTTTGATTTCGTGGGCGCTTAATAATGGTATGGAGCATATTGATGAGGATCGGGCGTATCTTTCTTCGACTATGCTCACTTGGTTTTTTACGACATCGAATCGTTTGGTTCGAGATAAAGCGACTAAAGCCCTCGCTTGCGTTCTTAGCCGTCGACTGGCGCTGGCTGCAAAATTACTTCAAGACTTTAAGTCGATCAATGATGTTTATGTCATGGAACGTTTGTTGGCTGCTTGCTACGGTGCCGTTCTTCAGGGTGACACATCCGGATTAGGGGTTCTATCACAAACAGTTTTTAACGTGGTTTTTGCAGATGGGAACCCTCCTGTAAATGTCTTACTGAGAGATCATGCGCAAGGCATAATTGAGTATGCCAATTGGCGAGGCGTTTTGCCTGATGAAATTGATGTAAATGCTGCTAGACCTCCTTATAAAAGTCCATGGCCTATAGAGCATGTTTCAGATGAGGAAATTAAGGGTTATACCCAGGGATATGAACGAGGGATCTTTAGTGATGCAATCGTAAGTTCGGTTGTTAATGATGGTGATTTTGCTCGATACCAAATTGATTATGCGATTAGGTATTGGAATCCGGCTCCGATTGGAACAAACCCTCGCCCTACTGATGCTCAGATATGTGCCACGTGGATGACTTCCATTCTCGATGGTGCGACCCCTGACCAGGAGTCTGCATTAACCGAATTCATCGAAGCGGCGAAAGGCGCAAAGAGTATTGCACGGTGGGAGAAGTGCCCTGAGAACGAAAGAGTTAATGTAGCCGAGACGGCCTTAAAGGCGGTGCTAAGCTCAGGTCAGTGGGAAGAGTTTCGAGTAAGCGCTCAGGGATACATCAGGGGCCAGATGTTTGGGGGATGGAGAAATGATACGCCTGCTTCTTTTGACTCTCAGTGGGGGCGTAGGTGGATATGTAAGCGGGCGCACGAGCTTGGTTGGACTGAGAATTTATTTGGTGATTTCGAAAAATTTCACTGTAGAGGTTATGACAGGAACAACCATGAATTGGAGCGAATTGGGAAGAAGTATCAATGGATTGCGTTTCGTGAATTACTTGCTCGTATGGCGGATAATCTTGCTTTCAATGGCGATAGCTGGGAAGCAGAAGCTGTTCCAACATATAAAGGTGCTGTCCAAATTGGCAAACGCGACATTGATCCTTCACTGTTAACTACAGGAACGCATTACGATGGTTGGGGTGAATGGGGTAAGACTTGGTGGGTGCCTTTCGATTGTCGTTTTCGTCCACAAAGCCCGCGAGAAAGGCTTGCATGGCTCGAATCTGACAATGATATTATAAATACAGATTATATGATTGATTTGCGTGATCCGAAAGCGGGGCGAAGATGGTTAGCTCTTGAAGGTTTTGCGCGGTGGACTGGTTCGGGTGTATTCAGAGGAAGTAAAGAGCTTCAGAGAGAGACTTGGTTCCGTCTTAATTGTTTGGTTGTGCGTAGCTCCGATTTGTCCAAGATAGTAGATCATCTGAAAGATAAAATACTGACAGATCCGCATTCGATGCCTAAGATTGAACTTTGGAGCCGTGATTTTTATCTTGGAGAATTTCCTTGGCACCCTAATTTCGATGCAATTGATGAATGGATATTGCCTAGGGAAGGTTGGTGGTCTTTCCCTGTGCCAGCAAGGGCTACCATTGCGACTTATTCCTGTGAGAAAGGTGGCTATGATTATTCCATAGACGCATCGATCAGTGTAGAGATACCTGCACCTTGGTTAGCTGGGTCGATGGGCGTTCGTTTGGCGAGTGGTCAATCCCCTGTATATGTCGATTCCTCTGACAAGGTAACTTTTTTTGACCCCTCTGTGGTTGAACCAGGACCTTCTGCCGCTTTGGTAGATCGAGATGCTTTTTTACAAGCTCTGGATCGGGAGGGCTTGGCTGCGGTGTGGGTGATTGCTGGCGAAAAAAATGTGTATGGAGGCTCTGACCTGGGAATGGGTTTTGGAGGCCGCTTGCTTCATACCGCAATCTACACTTTAGGAACCAACGGGTTTACTCGAAATTATTATAATGAAATGAGCCTGCCGAGTATCGATCAGCTGGAAAGATTTCTTCGCGAAGATTCTGATGAAGGATGATGGTGTTAAGGTTGATTCTGTGGTTGGGGGGTTCTCCCCAGTACAAGACATATCAATAATTGAGGCCGATTAATCACCGCTTCTCGAACGGAAAACCCCGGTTGACGATTCAGGCGGGGTTTTCCGGTAATGCAGGGATTGCCGGAACTCCGCACGCCAGGCATGTGGTTTTTCCCGCAAAAACCCGAGACAATAAATACCTCCGTGGCGATCATCGGCATCCCTCCTTTCCCATGAGAGAAGGGATGCCATGGGTTCCAGGGTGGTACACTTTTCATTCCCGCTTTTGGACTATTATTGCGCTACCAGTGACAGCTGCAGAATATGGATGATATGAAACCAGATATTTCACCACGTTACTATATTGCAGAGACAACAATTTGGCTGCTTGGTGCCATTATCGCGATATCACGCTTCGTTGGCCTTGCTCCATTCCAGTCATTACCAGTGCTTAACGTTACCTTAAGGAGTCAGCAGCATTCCTTTCGTGTTGTTGCGGCGATGCTTGCAGCTGCTACATTTTATCTTATTTTTGAATGGAAACAGTCTCCTCAAGAAGCGCGTAATTCATACTGGGCACAGTCACGTGCCGGCATAACAATAATCTTTTCCTGCGTCTCACTTTGGTTAAGTTACCCCTTCATTGCCGCAAACACACGTTTCGCCGGCATATCTCCAGCATGGTATTTCAGCTTCTGCTCAATCGGTTTTCTCCTCGGATTGTTTGGTTCAACTTTAGCACTCTCTTCTATCATGATTCGTACACCTGCAGAAGCTAGAGCTATTAATCTTCCTCGCATGCCGACCGCAACTCGCTCTCAATACATGTTATCAATACCAATTATTTCCATTCTGATAGTTGCGTATTACCTGCTGTGCTATAAAGCGCCAGAGGTCATGATTGGGCAAGCATACTTTTTTGTTGCTGTCCCTTTCGTGTACTTGATTGGTGCAATGTTTACCTCACTGTGCTTGAAACGGGACGACGACGGTAATCGTATCCCCTATGGAAAAAGTATTGCCTCGTTAAAAAAATCTTTCGACTTACACGATTATTCTTACTACCTGATCGATCACGGCCAGACGATTGCTGGAAAATATGATATACGATCAAACGAATCACCAGAAGAAATTCAGAGGGCTATGCAGGAGGAGTTTTGTCTAGAAGCTTCTAGTTCAATGCGCTTTCACGTTAAACAGCTGGAAGAATTTCAAATCGAGTTCTATTCTAAGGATGGAAACTCAAACAATAATACCCCAGAGAACCGGGGAATAAGAATACATAAAAGTCAAGGCAAGAAGGGCTTTCTTCGAGTGCAAGTCATTTCTGATGAACCAGAGAATGAATCACGAGAGATGGATATTCCGGCAGCCCTTGTTGTAACGTACGCGGAAAAGTACCTCTTGGCACATACCGAAAATGAAGACCTTACGACTAGGAAAGTGTTTTCCTATGCGATCAATCAGACCGTCATACATACAATGGAACAAGAACTGGAGCCGTTGCTTCAAAGAGTAGTATTAGCAGGACAAACGGATCAGGTTGAGGATTTACTTAATCAAGATGTTGACGTGAATGAACAGACAGCGATTGGTTGGACAGCGCTTCTGGCTGCTGCTGCACAGGGTTATCCGCAGATAGTACAATTATTGCTCGATGCTGGCGCTAACACAGATATAGGGAACTTAAAAGGAATCACCCCCCTTATTTACGGTGCACGTTACGGCAATATTGAAGTTTCTAAATTACTTCTAGAATACGGTGCAAATCCAAATCTCCAAGACACGTATGGGATGACTGCATTAATGATCGCTACACGCTATGGTTTTTCCGACATAGTAGAGATGCTACTTAAGGCGGGAGCTAACACAAAGATCAAAGATCATGACGCTATGACGGCGATAGACTTTGCACACAAGTACAAACATGGAAAGATTGCAAAAATGTTACGAACAGCTAACCAGCGCCAAGACCGGCCCTAAAGCCAGCCGGTCAGGCTTATGGCGTTCGAGGCCAATGAATAGAATGAAACCAATCGCCATCGGCCTCTTGCTTCTGGTCGCCCTCCTGGTTTGCGCTTGCCAAAAGGAGCCACGGCACATCACGGGGGCGGAATTCCAGGCAGAATATGAAATGAGGAATCAGCAGACCATGCATTCTGCTGAGTTCATTGGGGAGCGCGAGGGCTGCGTCTTCCTTCGGAAGAAAACCATGTCCACAGTGAATCCAAAGAAATGGTCTGAGGCCGTGCTCTTCACGGAAATCACCGAACTTGCCCCCGACTTCCTTCAGCGACTTCGCCGAGAATCAGAGCAGCAGTGACTCGAGGCTCAGCCTCGAACTATCGCCTGCAGGGGACGGGGTGAACGGCGGCGTAAATTTGGAATGGTTTCCGTGGTGGCTCCGGTAGCAGTGGCTCGCCCTTGAAACGTAGCGTTCGGCATGAGGATTAATGATCGCACTACTCCTACTGTGGCTTGCACCGGCGGCAGCTATCCTCTTGCTGCTGCTCGTGCTGCGCGTGAGGTCCAAGAAGTTGCTCATCGGCCTTCCATTTGGTGCCCTTCTTCTGCCGCTCCTACTTCTCGTCGGCATTTACATGGCTCGGGTGCCAATACAGCAAGGCAAGGTAATGGGCGAATTGGGGCCGTTGCTGAACTTACTCTTCCCGGCAGAGGATCTGTACATTCCGCTGGCCGAAGAACAACTTCAAGCCGGAAGAACCACCTACGACTTCGATGTTAGCCATAAATATGTAGGCAATCACGCAGTTGAAGTGTATGTGCGATCATCAAGCCGGCCCCAATGGTCCGCCGAGAGAAGACTGAAAATACAAGTATCCTACTTCCGTGGTGGGCAAGCCATAAAGAACATGGAAGAGACAGAAGGATCGCCCTTCATGGGTATGGATCAATACGGCTACATATATTCAAGCTATCGCGCTCCGCTTGATGTTCCTGTGGGAGTGATGCTCTATGCTCGGGTGAGCATCCAGGGAGACCTTGAGGCATTCCTAGAGGAACACGCCGGGGCGATGCTCGCCGTCAAGAAACTGTCAGACAAATAGGAATTGCCGAACCAGAACGTGCAATGCCTTGCCGGAGCTCGTAGGCAAGGAACTGACACTTTTCGTTGATTCTGTAGGGAAAACTCTATTCCCATTAATCACTACCACTCAGACACGAAACGCCCTCGATCTTCGGACGGAGGGCGTTTCTCACAGACCAGGGGTTTTCGGAATAGCCAGATTCGCGCGACTCAATCTCCAAAAAATTACCGGGGCAAGAAACGGGACAAGTAGGCCTTTTGGCGGCCGCATAAAAATGCTTGACGCCGCAAGGCATGGTTGTGTATACAACTAAACTATGCCGTTTTCGTATGACCACAATCAATCCCTGGGATACCTGACCGGAGTTGCGAGCAGACTGCTGAGCAATCTGCTCGCCGTGCGACTCCACGAGGCAGGCATCGACATGACCGCCGAACAATGGGGAGCCATTATCGTGCTCCTGAACAGTGAGCCCATGACCCAGGGGCAACTTGGGGAGCGACTGCATCTTGAGAAATCAAGTGTGAGTCGCCTGACGAATGGACTTGAAAGGCGCGGCTGGATTGAACGTACGACAGGTCCGAAAGACAACAGGCAGAGAATCGTTACGCCGACCCCAAAGGCTCTGGAAACGGCGGAGCGATGCGCAACCATCGCCAGAGCAATTCTGGAAGAAGCTCAACACGGCATGGCAGAGGACGAAATGTTGGTTCTCAGGTCGCTCCTCTCACGCACCATAAAAAACCTGAGAGGACTGACCTGACCAACACGGACGATTCATATTGCGAAAATGGTTGCAGGTACAACTTGACTGCGAAACGCTTGCGAGCTTATCCCCCTACATGCCACGACAACATCAGAAGGAGAAAATATCATGATCGAGCAATCGATACTTGAGGAAACCAAAACATTTCTGAAGCATCTCGGTTTGAATGAAGATCCCATTGGCGTCTATTACGATGACAACAAACCGGAAAACGCGTTTGGCCCCAAGGCCGGCCCACCGATTTCGCGAGAACTGGAAGATCAGGGGCAGATTGACATGCAGGCGGTTTTTCAGAACTTCTCCTGCGTAATAGCCAACATCTGGCTGGCCAGGAGAAAACAGGGGGCTGCCTATATTTCTACGGAAGAATATGGATGCCCCGGCGGATCGTTCTACTGCTCCATGATGAAACCCAATCTCCGATTCATAGAGCACTACGTGACCACGGGCTTTGAGGGAACGCCCATTCATGGGGAACGGTATCTTCCCTCTCCCGAAGCCATGCGAAAATTTCTTGCCAAGGTCGACCCTCGCAAGGCCCCCGCAAAATACTGCATCTTCAAACCGTTATCGCTATTTTCTGGGGGCGAGAAACCTGAGTTCGTCATCTTCTTCGCCCGTCCCGAAGTGTTGACCGGTCTTTTCACCCACACGACATTCACCACCGGGGAGGTCGACAGTGTAGCTTCGCCTTTCGGAGCCGGATGCACTAACATTGTCGGCTGGCCTCTTCACTATCAGGAACAAGGTATGGAAAAAGCCGTGCTGGGCGGCTTCGATCCATCGGCAAGAAAATACATGAAAACTGACGAGCTGACGTTTACGGTCCCTTGGTCGTTGTATCAGAAAATGTTGAAGGCTTTGCCTGACTCCATATTCAACGTCGACGGCGAATGGAAGACCGTACGCAAAAAGGTGAATCGTAGTGCAAAAACTTGGGGGGAAGGAGTTTAACCTTTTCGAGAAGTGCTGAGTCTTTAGGCATTCTAATCCGTTACACGACCTCAAAATGCAAAAAATAAGGGGACCATCCTTCAAAGGCTGGTCCCCTTTATTATCCAGACTTTCCAACCCTGCGATTTTATGGGGGAGCGGATTTATTTTGAAGTGAGTCGTTTTTGCGTTCGGTCTATTTCAGGCTTTCGGTAAGAAAAGTGATGATCCTGTCCCAGGGGATGACGTCTACCCGATCGTACAAATCCACATGGCCGGCCCGGTCGTTGTCAAGGAAGTTGTCGCATTTTCATGCGGCGTTTTGTTTGAGCAGAAGTCGATCTTGGGACGACTTCTGGAGATTCAGGGTGACCACTGCGGGTCGGCTCCAGTTTCGGCAGTCGCCTG
>NZ_FOJJ01000017.1 GCF_900111775.1 Desulfuromonas acetexigens
CAGGCGACTGCCGAAACTGGAGCCGACCCGCAGTGGTCACCCTGAATCTCCAGAAGTCGTCCCAAGATCGACTTCTGCTCAAACAAAACGCCGCATGAAAATGCGACAACTTCCTTGACAACGACCGTCCTTTTGTCGGCCGGCAGGAGATCATTGTCAACAACTACCCGATGGAGCGTAATGGGGAAAAATCTCGCAAGCGCTGGCATCTTTTCGCGGAAGACGTTGCCAGGCGTTGCGCTGCCGGAGAGTCCATAGTGCAAATCACCTTGGGTGACCCGCTAATCTTCGCCACCAGCTCTTACTTGTTGCAAAGCCTTTCTGAAATGATGCCGGCGGCGAATATTCACGTCGTTCCCGGAATCAGTGCTTTTCAGATTGCCGCAAGTCGATTTGCCGAGACCTTGACGTTGCAGGAGGATCGACTGATGCTGATGTCGGCAACGGATCTTTCTGCCGTTGAGAGAGCCTTGGGACAATGTGAGACCCTGGTGCTGTATAAGGCTGGAACCTGTATCGACGCTTTGATGGATTTGCTGTGTCGCCACAATCTACTGGATCGCGCACGGCTGGTCAGTTGCTGTGAACAGGGCGAACGGGAACTGGTACTTGACGATTTGCCTTCCTGGCAGGCTCAGCCCCTGAACTATATGACCACCATGATTGTACGGATCGGCAATCGGCCCTGGGCAGAAGGATAGATAAAGGATGACGAGAGAAGGGGCCAGTACAGGCAGTTGCGCTGCCTTGGCCGCAAAGGGGGCGGCGCTTCTGTTGTGCCGTAACGAACGGGTTGGCACCGTAGATATCCCTTTGCCGGACGGTGGTCGCTTGCTTTGGGCCCTAGCGGAGCAGCGCTTGGAATCGAATGGCGCGGCCGCCGTCGTTGTCAAGGACGCAGGTGACGATCCCGATGTGACCAATGGCGCGCGTATTGAAGTAAGGCTTGCGAGGCGGAACGATAATAACGTCTGCTTTCACGCGGGTCGAGGAGTCGGCTTGGTGACTTTGCCTGGATTGGCGCTGGAGGTTGGCGAACCGGCAATCAACCCGACGCCGCGCAAAATGATTGAGGCGGCTTTGCGTGAGGTTACCGACTGGGGACTGGATGTGACAGTCTCCGTCGAGGGAGGGGAAGCACTGGCCTTCAAGACCTTCAATGCGAAGCTGGGTGTAGAGGGCGGTATTTCGATTCTTGGCACCAGCGGGAGAGTTCGCCCATTCAGCGCCGCAGCCTTGCAGGATTCTCTCAAGTGCGCCATGGATATTTGTGCCGCATCCGGAACCCTTGCTCCGGTTTTTACTCCCGGCAATATAGGTCGTCGGGCTGCCCGGAACTATTTTAATCTTGCCCCGCAACAACTTGTCGAGGTGAGTAATGAATGGGGTTTTGTTCTCGAAAATTCATTAGTTTATGACTTTCAACAGCTGCTGTTGATCGGTCATCCCGGCAAACTGGGCAAGCTCGCCATGGGGCAATGGCAGACCCATTCTACTCAATCCGACAGTGCCATTGAATATGTGTCAATACTGGCGGAATCGTTGCTGTCGAGACGCATTGAAGTGCAACAGACGGTCGAAGGACTGTTCATGCTGGGAATGCAGCCAATTGAACGGAAAATAGTTGCGGAGGCTTTGGCCGCTAAGATTAATAGTGCCGTTTGCAATACATTTAGGTCCAACAGACAGATCGCAGTCGTGCTGATCAATCTCAAGGGCGAGATGCTGGGTGGAGACGGTGCGCTGGAGATGTGGCAATGAAAGAGAGCGGAAAAATAATTGTCGCGGGCTGCGGTCCAGGGCATCCGGATTATATAACCGAAGCAGTCCGAAACGCCGTTTCCTCTGCCGAGCTGTTGGTTGGAACGCAACATCTCCTCGAGCTCTTCCCGGATTCCGTGGCGGAGCGGCTTGCCGTCGGCAAAGACATGGAGGCCCTTCTGAATCATATCGAGGAGGCGAGTCCTAAAGCTACCGTGGTCTTGACCAGTGGCGATACAGGTCTCTATAGCCTGGCTCGTACGCTGCTGAAGCGCTTCGGGCATCGGCGCTGCCGACTGATACCCGGCATCAGTGCCGTGCAGGTCGCTTGTGCGAGACTTGCTCTCGATTGGCACGATTTAAAGATCATTAGTGCTCATGGGCGTGAACCGGAATGTTCAGTTGATGATCTGTCTGGGTTTAAAAAGATCGCCATTCTGGCTGGGACAGAGAACGCAAAACGATGGTCTGCCGCCATGCTGGAGGCTCTTGGAAATACATATGCCGCTATCGCTTGTGAAAATTTAACCTGGGAAGATGAAAAAATCACGGAGCTTGACGCGACCGGTTTGCTCGCGGCCGAATTGACCTCGCGCACGATTATTCTGTTGATAGCCAAGGAGGAAATGTCATGACGGGGCAAAACCACGGAACCTTCTATGGTGTCGGTGTTGGTCCCGGTGATCACGAACTGTTGACCCTGAAGGCGGTGCGGGTGCTGTCTTCTTGCTCCTGTATTTACGTGCCGGTCTCGAAATTCAGTCGCCAGGGTTATGTCGGCGAGGTGGCCCGACGTTACGCAGGCTTCGACTGCGAAATTCGTGAGGTTGTTTTTTGCCTGTCGGCAAACACGACGGAGAGGAGTCGGCATTGGCATGAGACTGCGGTTGAAATCGCCGCACGGTTGCGCTCCGGTAAGGATGTGGCCTTAGTCACTCTTGGGGATGCCATGCTTTTTTCAACCTATATCTATCTTCTGCGGGCTTTACGTGATGTTGATCCAGGTGCAGCGATCGAGACGGTGCCAGGGATTAGTGCTTACAGTATGGCGGCAGCCCTGACTGATGTTCCGCTTGGGCAGGGAAAGCAATCGTTGCTCGTGATGCCGGCGGTCACTGACATGGCAGAGATCGAGAGTGCGGTTGTCGATGGCCGTGGTTTGGTTCTGATGAAAATCGGCGCACGGCTGCAAGCTGTTATAGACGTTCTGGAACGTCTCGGTGCTCTGGAAAGAAGCGTTTTTGTCTCCCGCGCGGGATTGCCTGGGCAAAGGGTTGAAACCGATTTGAGGTGTTTGCGAGACGCTGATGAAGATGCCGGAAATCTGGCAGTGATTATTGTGCAGGCATCAGAATCACGGGCCTAATGCGTTTGTGGCCGACAAGGAGAATATTGCGATGAAAGTGTTTTTTGTCGGTGCCGGTCCAGGCGATCCTGACTTGTTGACGGTTAAGGCCCGCCGCATCCTAGAAGAGTGTCAGGTGTGTGTCTACGCGGGGTCTCTGGTCAGCCCTGAGGTGGTGGGGTTGACTCCTGAAGCGTGTGAACTACACGATTCAGCGGGAATGACCTTGGAGGAAATAGAGACGGTTTTCCTTGCAGGACTTGAGCGCAATATTGATGTAATCCGTCTACATACCGGTGACCCTTCTATCTACGGCGCTATTCGCGAGCAAATGAACATTCTTGACAGGCTTGGCATTAACTATGAAGTGGTGCCGGGAGTCAGCTCCTTTCAGGCCGCCGCCGCAGCCCTGAAAACGGAGTTGACCGCACCTGAAATTTCCCAGACGGTTATCCTTAGCCGTACTTCAGGGCGAACCCCTATGCCTGAGAAGCAGGAGTTGGCACATCTGGCCCGAATCGAGTCAACGCTCTGTCTCTTCCTTTCAGTGCATAAACTTGATGAGGTCGCCACTGAACTCGCGACCTATTACGGGGAGGACTGCCCGGTCGGGGTGGTTTACAGGGCGAGTTGGCCAGATCAAAAGGTGATCGAAGGGACCCTGAACGATATCGCGACCAAGGTAACGAGCGCCGGTATAACCAAAACCGCCATGATCGTAGTGGGTCAGGCACTCGCACGCGATTTGCCCATATCAAAGCTCTACCATCGCGATTTCAGTCACGGCTACCGCGTGGCAGGGAACGATGGAAACGGAGAGTCCTGATGAGCACGGCGGTGATCACCTTTTCACCTGAGGGGCTAAAGGTCATGCAGCGGATCGCGGCGGGGATGCAGGTTGATCAGTATCTGCATCAGGCAATCGAAGCTCCCCAGGGTGTTCATGTTTTCGAGCGAGTCTTTGCCCTGACGGAAGAGATATTCCGTCGCTACCAGGCGCTCGTCTATGTGGCTCCCTGTGGCGTGGCGGTTCGGGCGATTGCCCCCTTGGTTAATCACAAGCTCAAGGATCCCGCAGTTATCTGTCTTGATGTCGGGTCCCGCCATGCCGTGAGTCTGCTCAGCGGCCATGAAGGCGGCGCCAATCAACTGGCCATAAACATCGCCAATCTGACCGGCGCCGAACCTGTGATCTCAACAACCACCGAGGCGGTCAAAACATTAACTATCGGTATCGGTTGTCGAAAAGGCAAAAGCGCAGATGAAATCTGCAAGGCCGTAAGGGCTGCGCTTGCGATGGTTGGCAGAACCCTCGAGGAGGTTCGATATCTGGCTACCGCCGATGTTAAAGCATGGGAGCCTGGCCTGTTACAGGCATCGAGGGAGCTTCAAATCCCCTTACGTATTCTCGATTCGGAACAGATTCGCATCAGCAGCCTTCCTTTTGTGGAATCGGAATTTGTCCAGAAAAAAGTCAATTTGCCCGCAGTAGCCGAGCCTGCGGCGCTGCTCGCAGGAAGGAGAACGTCATTAATACTCAAGAAAACAGCCTTCAACGGCATCACCGTGGCGATCGCCCGGGAAAACTGTTCCTCGTTGGCATAGGCCCTGGCAGTGTTCAAGATCGCACCCCCCGTGCTGCCGAGGCTATCAGTTCCTGCGACGTGGTCGTCGGTTACGACCCCTATGTTGAGGCCGTTAGGGATTTGCTCACGACTCAGGAGGTGTTGACCTCGGGGATGATGAAGGAAACGGAGCGCTGTCGTGCAGCCATTAATGAGGCATTGTCCGGCAAAAAAGTCTGTCTGATTTCATCCGGCGATGCCGGTGTTTACGGAATGGCAGGCCTGGCAATGGAGATGGCGGCGGCGGATAACGATACCGTTGACATGGAGGTTGTTCCGGGAGTTACCGCGGCCAATTCTGCGGCGGCCCTGATGGGTGCTCCCTTGATGCTTGATTCGGCGACTATCAGTCTAAGTGACCTGCTGGTCCCATGGGAGTTGATCGTCAAACGTCTAGAGGCTGTTGCTGCTGCAGATCTGGTGGTGTCGCTTTATAACCCGCGCAGCAAGAGGAGAGTCCTGCAGTTGGAAGAGGCGACTCGGATAATGCTGCAATATCGACCTGGAACGACTCCTGTCGGTATCGCGACGGCGGTTGGCACAGAAGATCAATTCCTTGTTTTGACGGATCTGGATCATCTGCTCGGGCAAGAAGTTGGCATGCGCTCCATCGTCATTATTGGGAACAGCACCACCTGTCTATTGGGCGGTCGTATGGTGACTCCCCGTGGATATTATCGATGACGAAAAAATCTGCTCCAAAAGTTTTTCTGCTTGGCGGAACCAGTGAAACGGCGCCCCTGTCCATGAAAATTGCTTCCGTGGGATATCGTGTTCTGGTCTCGACCGCCACAGATGAACCTCTACCTATTGGAGAACATCCTGGGGTCGGGTGCCGTTTTGGCCGTTTGGGATTGGCAGAGATGAAAGATCTGCTCGTTGCGGAAGGTGTCTTCGCTCTGGTCGATGCAACCCACCCCTATGCGAGTGAAGTCCATCAAACTGCCCGTCATGCATGTAACGAAACGGGTTTGCCTTATTTACGCTTTCAGCGACCTGAGTCTCAGGTACAAGAGGTCGGTTGGTTGTTTGCTGAAAACCATCAAGAGGCAGCTTTGCTTGCGTGTGAAACAGGACGGCCAATATTGCTGACGACCGGATCACGAAATCTGAGGCCCTACGTTCAAGAGGCAAGTCGAAACGAGATTCCCCTCTATGCACGCATACTGAAGCATGACGAATCAATCAACGCCAGCAATGATGCTGGCCTCGAAAAGAGTCAGCGTATCTTTGGCCGCGGCCCCTTCACCTACGAAGACAATGTTGCACTGATTCGCCGCTACCGGATCGGTGTTGTTGTGAGTAAGGAGAGTGGTCGGGCCGGGGGAATCGATGAAAAATGGCGTGCGGCTCGAGATGAAGGTTGTACGTTTGTGGTTGTAAAACGTCCTCTGGTAGAGCAGGGCAACAGTTTTGGCTGCATGGATGATCTGGTTCGAGAACTCCTGCAACTGATATGAGGCTGGTTGCCGTTTCAATAACAGTCTGTCTGAAAAAATGAGGATAAATCCGAGGTGCTCAGTGAATAAAGAAACTCAGGTCTACCTGGTTGGAGCCGGCCCAGGCGACACCGGCTTGATTACCGTAAAGGGATTAAAGTGCCTGCAAAAAGCAGATGTGGTGCTTTACGATAAACTGGTAAATGTCGAGTTGTTAAAAGAAGCCCCAGAGGACGCCGAGTTGATATATGTCGGTAAGCAGAAAGGCAGCCACCTGCTGCCCCAGGAACAGATCAATCAGTTGCTGGCAGAGAAAGCTTGCCTAGGCCGGATCGTGGTCCGGCTCAAAGGCGGTGATCCTTTTGTCTTTGGGCGCGGCGGAGAGGAAGCCGAATACCTGCAAAGCCAGTCGATCCCATTTGAGATCGTGCCCGGAGTTACTGCCGGTTTCGCTGCGGCAGCCTATGCCGGAATTCCGGTGACCCATCGCGATTGCACCACCAGCGTCACTCTGGTGACCGGGCATGCCAAGGGTGAGAGTGCTGAAGAACCGAAACTGAACTGGTCATCATTGGCTCTTGGAGAAGGCACCTTGGTATTCTATATGGGCCTAAGCAACCTAAACACGATTTGTCGTGAATTAATGGCTAACGGACGTTCAGACGCGACTCCCCTAGCTATTATAAGTCGTGCGACTACCGATGATCAGCTTACGATGACGACTACCTTGGGGAATGCATGTCAAGACGTTGCCGAAATTAATGTGCCGACACCAGCGGTTATTATTGTCGGTGAGGTTGTCTCCATGCGGGATCAATTGCGTTGGTTCGATAGGAACCAAGACTGAAAGGAGTAAGAAAAAAGACAAGACCTGTCTCTCTCCTGATCTTACTTGGTCAGTGCAAACCGCCGGGCTTTGCCGATTAAGGTTCTGATTTCAGGCTTTTTCTGTTTGTGAACATCACATGTTTCTAAGAGACTTCTCGGGAAACAAAAAAATCGCACATTTTATGCCAGGCATCAATCACTGGCTATGTGACCGTACGGTCAAATGGCAAAAGGCCCCGCTGATTCTCCAGAGAGTCTACGGGCCGAAGGATAAGCTACATCACCCCACTGCCGCGCATAGGCCAATCGATTGCCGAAGGTCGCCGAACTCATGGGTCTGCGGGCGGTTAAATAGGTGGAACGGGCTTGCCGCCGCTCACGACGTCAGCCCCTGGGCCAGGCACCATTGCTTGAGCAGCGCCTCCATTTGCTCCATTTCGAAGATGTGCCAGTTGTCCAGCAAATGTCGGCGGCGCAGCAGGTCCTTGACGTTGCGGAAGGCGCCGGGGCGATTGAAGAACCCCTCGACCCGCGCCAGTTCCGCTGGACAGTTGTCGCGGATGAACTCCAGCACCAGCGGTTTGCCCGGATCGAGTTCCTGCCGGTGCGGGATGCTCAGGTAGTCGGGGTCACTTTCTGCCCCGGCCGGACATTCGTCGAACCCCGCCTTGAGCGAAGCGAGAAAGACTTTACCGCTGGGTCGGTGCACCAGGGCCCGCCGTTCGCCGAGCGGGGCGTCGCTGATAAAGTGAAAGGCATCGTCGATAGCATCGTAAGACATGGGGGCTCCGTGGGGGGGCTTTAGCAAAAGAGAATTTTTTCGGCGGAACCTGTCTACTCCGGCCGGTTTTTCGACAGCAGCCAGTAGGTGATGCCGAGGGCCAGAACCACCGCCGCGATGCCGAGGACGTAATCGGGGCCGATTTTTTCCAGGTCGAGAACGATAACCTTCCGGGCGATGGCCATGAGCGCCGTGGCCACCACCAACCGGATGGGCACGACGTTGGTGCCGAGATAGAGGCGGATGTTGATGAAGATTTCGATGGCGATCAGCACCGCCATGAAGGCGCCGAAGGTGGCGAAGATGTCGTTGATGTTGAGCAGCAGGAAAGGCGGGCTGGTAAGGCGCTGGTAGAGGACGTAGACCACGTCGCCGATCCCCCAGATGATGACCAGCACCATGAGCACGGCCAGTACCCGGACGGCGGCGCGGATGATCCGGTGTAGGACGCGGATCAGGGGGTCTTCGTGCTGTTCCGGTAGCTCTTCGTGGATGGTTTCGTGCTGGTCTTCGTGCTCCATTTTCATCGTCGTCCCTCATTGGCCGGTTAACGGACCTTGCCCACCGGCGCCAGGTAGATGGTAAACTCGTCGTCGCCGTCGACTCCGAGCAGGTCGTCGGCCAGCTGTTGATCGTAGGCGGCGATGGCGCAGGTGCCGGCGCCGACGGCCTCGCAGGCGAGGTAAAGATTCTGGCAGAGATGTCCGGCGTCGAGGGCGATGACCTTGTAGGAGGCTTCGCCGTAGCGCCATTCGGTGCGCTCGGGCAGGGCGGTCCAGAAAAAGGTCACCGCCGCCTCCACGGCAAAGCCCTGCCCCCGAGCGGCGGCGACGACCCGGGCCGAAAGCTGGTCGGGTGTCTGCTCCAGCAACAGGGCGTGGTCAAGGGGGAGGTAACGGTACAGGCCGGGCGCCAGTCCCTCGACCCG
>NZ_FOJJ01000018.1 GCF_900111775.1 Desulfuromonas acetexigens
TTTTTCAGGCTGTGCAGATACATCGCTTCCGCTATTTCCTCGAAATTGTGGGCGCTTGCCGGGTCGGTTTCGGCGCTCTTCTCCTTCTTGCCAAACATCCCCTCGACAATTTTTGACGACGGCGGCGTGGCCGGTGGGGTTTCCTGCGGCAAACATTTTGCAGCCTCCCGGGCATTGATCCGTATTTCGGCCTTCTCGATTTCGCGCAAGGCCTTTTTCCGCCTGGCTTTCTGCTTGGCGACTTCGCGGGCCGCGTTCCGGTCGTTGAATCCGGCCGGGAGGATACATTCCGCCTCCCCGATCCGCCGCCCGTCCAACTGGTAGACAATCGCGCCCTTGTGCATGTTGGCCGGGTCGAATCGCGCCACCAGCTTTTTCCCCTTGTAGCGGGTCAGTTCTTCACACCAGTAGCGGTTCCCCATGATCTTGATTGATCCGTCTTTGGCGTTGGCCGTGACAGGTTCGGGAGCCAGCAACCACAAGGCCCGTTGTTCCCGGGTCGCCTTCCTGATTGGCCCCTTGGCGTAAGACTCGGCGAAAACCTCATCAAAGCTCTTGCCGTTGCAGACCTTGGAGCGGCGCCTCCTGCGGGCGTTGTAAGCGGCGATTTCCGCCGTCATAATCGCTTCAAATTCTTCCACGGGGATAGGATTGGCCTGGGTTCCTCGCCCCGAAAAAGCCGGGTGCTTGTCGATGTGCTCGCCAAGGCCTCCAACACCAAAACATCGTTCAACAGGTTTCGCTTGCCCATGGCCTGGCGTGGCCCAATGAACGGCCGCCCCTAGTTGGGGAATCAGCCCCAGGGGCTCATCAGGCATCACCTTGAAGCGGTAGCGGTTTTTTACTCCGCCCGTAACGTCTTTGTTTGCGGCGGCGCGGGTTGAATCAAATAAGAAATAGCTAGGAATTCCATAATGTTCTATCAGGTCGCCAATCGAAAGCCGGATTTGGTCCTTGTTCTCCGAAACGTCGAGACGCCAGGCCAGAATCTTCCCTGAATAAATGTCTTGCCACACCCATGCGGTAGGGCGGCACACCTCGCCGGACTCGAACCGGACATATTTAAAGAAGGTGTAGCCGTCGCCGTTGACCGCTTCGAGAGCCCGGAAAACGGTCTTATCTCGCTCTTGGGCCGGGTAGCATTTTTTATAGGCGTCTTCGCCTTGGCGCTTCAGCACGATAAGAGCGTGGGGGATTTCGTTTTCGAGCTTGCGCTTGATCGTTTTCAAGCTGGGAAGTTCCCAGCCGTGGGCCTTGGCGGCGCGTTCCGCCCGTTCATAGACGGCTTGGAAGGTGGGCCGCTCGATCCGCAACCAATCGGCCTTGATATAGTCATAGACTTCCGGGCTGGGGTCCTTTTTCGGGCGGTTCCCGCCTCGGGCGTCAACGAGGATTGCCACCCAATCGCCAGGGTCAACGCCTCGGGTTTTTTCAAACCAGACTCTCACCCTGTCCCCGCCTTTTCCAATCTTCGCGCCCACTTCATTACAGGCTGCCGTTATCCCGGTTCCCCGGGCCATGAGAGATTCCACGGCGCGAACCGCTTCCGCCTTCCGGGCCGCGCCCTCCCTATTCTTCGCGCTCTTCTGTGCGGCATAGTTCCACAGGGCTTCCCGGTCTTCGTCGGTCGGTCGGGATTCCCCAGGGGGAGCGGCGGGCGCTTCGGGCGCGGCGGCCTCGGGGGTGAAAACGGTCGAGCCCGGGCGGACGCAAAGCAGCAAATGGGCGCGGATTCTGGTCTTCTCCTGGTCGCTCAAGGGGAGTTCGTCCACGTTATACCGGCGGCCGCCACCCTGAAGGGTTTCGCCAAGGCAAGCCCAAGATTGCTTTTGTGCTCTTTTCCTTACCGCCCGGGGTGTAATCTCCAGGGCGGCGGCGATCTCGGCAAGGCTCGCTAAAAACAACGTCATTTCCGGTCCCCCAGGGCCAACAGGCAGGCCTTGCAAGTGACTTTCTCGCGGTCGGTTGTGCCGTGATAAGCGGGGCGCGGCTTCGTGGTGCCGATCGTACCGACGCGACAGGCGGGGAGCACATGAGTTGCGGGGTGAAGGGCGGCGTTGTAATGGGTCTTCATTGCCCCAGCTCCTTCAGAAAGAGTTCCCGCCGCTTGCGTTCGGCGGCCAACTTCTGTTCTTCTTCCCGAATCCTCTGAACTTCGGCGCGTAAGGCATCGACGCCCGGGAGGGTGTAAATCCCGACTGTCTCGGCCAAAATCCGTATCGGGTCGGTATTGTCCACGGCGGCGCAGAATGCCGGGAGGAGTTCGGCGGGCATCCGGTGGGGGTGGCTTTCCGCCGTCCAACTGTTCAGCATGTTGACCGTGACGGTCTGCCCGGCAAGGTGGGTCATTTCATCGGCTATCGCGTCCCGGCTCTTGGCGGCCTTCTTCATGGCCTGGCGTATCGTTGCCATGAATCGGGAAGAGATAGACAACCGGCCCGGCTGGGCGGCGATCCGTTCGGCCTGCTCTTGCTTGAGAAGGTCGAAAAGGCCAAGCTGCCCGGCGGCGTTGACAATTCTTTTTCGGCCCTTTGTCATTGTTTAGCCAAACTTGTTAGGTTAGAATCCTGAACAACGGGAAATCGTTCCGGCCAAATATCGCAAGGACGAAGCCCAAGCTTCTCGGCAATGGCGGAACAGCAGCGGGCGGAAATGGCGGGCTTTTTCGCGGCCGATGTTACCGCAGCACGGGAAAGCCCCAGCTCTTTGGCGATAGCCGCATAAGAGGAACCGGCCGCCCGAAGATTGGCCATGATCCAGACGTTTCTTAATTCGGGATTTCTGGGGGGGCGAGTAGCGAACATTCGACCGGCCCTTTCTGTGTGTCAAAGGTGGGAAGGTGTCTATACTTGTGTATTACCATAATCCCTAAAATCGGGAATGTAAATCCCGTTTTTTGAGTTCCTACTATTAAAATTCGTTCATTCCTTGTTTGTTTTTAGGGATTATCAAATATTTCAGTAACTTAAGACGTGCGGAACCGTGGGATTTTTATTTTGCAAAAGTTCCGCACCTGCGGGGGAGAAGTCGGAACCAATGACGATAGGCGAGAGGCTGAAGAGGGTTCGAGGAGGGCTCAGGCAACAGGACTTTGCCAAGAAAATAGGTGCGCCAAAATCGACGGTTAGCCGCTGGGAGCGAGGCGATCAAACCCCCAGTTACGAGGCTCTAAACGCGATTCTTGAAGCCTTCCCAGAAGTAAACCCGAGTTGGTTGGTGACCGGGGAAGGCCCGTTTATGAGGACTGCGGTAGAAAGGGGAAAGCGGGAGTTTCAAGACGATGAATTGCATGTGAATGTATTGCAGGCCCTCATTGAAACACTAAGCTGTTCAGGTGAGAAAAAATCTAGGAAATACGCATATCTAACTTTTGACCTGATTAACCTTATCGCGGAACTCAGGGAGCACTTGCCAAGCGTCACAGAAATAAAGGCTATGTTTTCCGCTCTGTTTTTCCTGGTAGACGGTGCCGAACGTTATGACGAAAAAGAAGGGCCAGAAGAAGCCAGGGGAATAGTTGAGGCATTGTTGAAAGTAATAAGTGGCCCGGAACCAAGGAGAAATCCCAAAAATGAGAAATAGCGTCCCGTTTACGGGCCTTGTTCGATAGATTCCTTGAAGGCTTTTTGAAGGGTCTTGAAGGGTGTCTTGCGATTTAGTGTTTCTATTGTCCGAAAATTGCCGAAGCGCCAATTTTTAGTGTTTTGAATGTCCGCCGCCGCCCGCCAGGCCCAAAGCGCCGCACGAAGATAACCCGCCGAAAATAAAAGAAGTTTCCCGGCCATTCCCAACCACGCCCGAGCATTCCCGCCTATTCACTAATTTAGTCTTTCTATTGTCCCCTCACACCCCGGTCGGTGTACAAGCTCCCGCCGGGGAGAGGGGGTTGTCACTGCATTCAGAAAGTGGGCGGATCAGCCTGATGTCCTCACGTTGCCCTGCGCTCGAACTTGTCGCGATGCGTTGCGTAAAGCTCAATTATAGTCGTGCCCGACCAGAGGCGGTGAATTCGATTTGTACCACCAAGCTGTCATCGCCATTGACTCGAATGAACAGTTTATCACTGGCATTCCCCTGGGGGTGAAAATTGGTTTCTTTTGTACCGGTTGTTGCCCAGGTGTCATTGCTATTGATGTTGGATGCTTCCAACGGCACCTGTGGCGCCAGTGTGCGTGTCCTTCCGCCATAGACAAGCTGATGGTTATCCAGATCGATCACCGCTGTCACCGTGGCGCTGCTGGTTACCGCCAGGTCTCGCGCCTGCCGCAAGCCGGTCAGGATTTCTCTCGCCACTTCTCTGACCTGGGCACTCTCACGCCATTGCACCAATGGCGGGGCGGCGAACGCCATGAGAATGGCCATGATGCCGATCGTGATGATCAACTCTATCAGGGTAAATCCGCGCTTATTCATTGCTGCCCCCTTCCGGCGTTTGCCGGGGCTCCGGAAAAGCCAGGCTCAGTTCAAAGGCCTGTTCGTCCCAGCCGCCGTAGCCATCCTCTACCCGTAGTCGGACAGGAAAGTTTCCTTCCGGCAGGGATGCCGGCGACCATACGAGCAGGCCGTTTTCGGCACCAAGAGTCATTTCCGCGGGACCTTCCACAAGAAGAAAGTTAAGGTGGTCGCCATCCGTGTCCTGGGCTTGAACCTGATAGGAGAAACCTTCTGTCGCACCGAATTCAGGCGGCTGTGAAAGAATTCTGGGGGCCGCATTGGCTACCTCCAGGGGCATGCTGACAAAAGGCTCCAGAATCTCCCCGCTGAAGGTTTCCGGCGTCACCACAACAGAGAGCATGGCACCGCGCCGCAGTCGATCACCCGGAACCTGTTCCGTGTCAAGGTCTTGCAGTTCCTCGCCATCGAGAAACCAGCGGTAGTGCAACACCACAGCGGGGCTGTCTTCCGCCAACAGGCATTCAGCGGTCAAACCCGTAGCGGTATCAAAGGGTAGGGGCTCGACACTTGCCGATGTAATCACAGAGGCCGCAAAAACCTGTGCCGGTGCGGCTGAGAGCCATGCCATGGCCGCACCGGCCAACAGAAAAAATAATCGCAGTCGATTCATCACCATTGCATCCAGTAGACCGGTTCGAGCGGATTCATCTTGCCCAAGTTGACATCGGGATTATTCGCTGAACTGAAAAAACCACCGCCACGACCGACCAAAACGGAAATGTTGCCTCCCCGATCCACCTTGACGATGGGTTCCGAGGCGATCCCGCGGCCGATTTCATAAGAACGGTCAGGCCGGCCGATCACCACTTCGTCGACAGTATCGTTGGTAGTATCCAGGTTGAAGGCGGCTTTGCCGGTAAAGGCGTCGATCGCATACAGGCGCGAAGGCCCCAATACCCCGGCGCAGGGGTCATCGCCCTCGCTATGTGCTGTGGGTTGATAGGTGCTGAAGTAGGCAACACCATTGAACACCCGAGGGCTGGCGAGAACTTTTTCACCCTCATGATTCGTTTCATCAAGCTGAATGAACCAGCCGTATTTTACGGTTTTGTCCACGGCCTCGTCCGCAAGATCCTGATAGGGCGGGCGAAGCTGGTCTAGTTTGTTCGTGGTGTAGTCATAGACGGTCACATCGACAAGGTTCGCTTCCGTCAGTGGCCCTGAACTGTAATTCCATAACTTATGGGCTGTCGTGAAATTGGTGATGTCTGTCGTGTCGGTCATCCCCACAGGAATACGACGATCGCGAACCACATAAAACCGATCCGTTACTGAAGTGTTAAGGGGATGTTCACGGTCGCCGGTACCGAAGTAAAGAAAGGTATCGTAGCCCGATTATGTTGCTGTCGGCTTGTAGAATGCCTTGCGGCCGACTTCGGCCACACCGTCATTGGCGGCAAAGATGCAGGTCGCATTCCAGTTGGAAGTGCTGTTGCTCTGCATGTCGAAGCGCCACAGTTGGCCGCCGGTGTCACCAATATAGGTGGTGTCGGCATATCCATCGTAGTCACGATCGAGCACCAGAGGGTCTGAAGGAAAGCTGAACTTCATTCGATCACTATCGTCGTCAGCCGCCGTGTAGCTCCACAGCAAAGTCGGGGTGCTTTTGAGTACCACCCTTTTTCCCGCCGAGGCATCAAACGATGCCACCTCCACCGCAAAACAGCCTCGACCGCTGGGTGCATAAGGGCTGTTCCCGGTGCTGCTGATCAGATTGCCTTCGCCGGAGAAGGCTGCAGAGGTTACCGTATTCTCGTCCGCGTCAGGAAAATCCTGGGTCGCACCGTGGCGTAAATCCTCGTTGGTATCGTAGCCGGCTCCGAAAATGGCGACGACCTTGGCGGCCTTGGGCTCGCCGAGTTGCATCAGTGCCAGAGTCGGCAGACTCCAGGTTTGCCCCAACTCTGCGAAGCCGGAGGTGCTGTTGTTGATCTTCCATAAAAATTCGGGATTTTCCGGGTTGGTGATATTCAGGGCGTAATAGGTGCTGTCGCCACCGCCGAAACCCAGTGTGCTTTTGCCGCCGCCACGTCGCATGCCGACGATCAGGACGACGGCATCTTCACTGGCCGTGATGGTGCCATCTTTGTTCTGGTCATGAAAATAGATAACGGGAGAGCCGTCCATGAAGTAATAATGATGGTCGAAGTCCCTTAAATACTGCAGATCGGCCAGAAACTCATCGGGAATAAAGCCCCATACTTCCTTCCCATCGCAATCGCGGTACGCGTGCAGCATGCCATCGTTGCCGCCAACGAAAATGTAGGTCTTGTTGGTGCCGCAGTTTGCTTCATTCGTAAGATTGAAATCGTAATTGCTGTAATTCATGATGACGGGCTTTGAGTGCATGACGTCGCCTTTTATCCAATGACGCATGTCGCCATCGAACTCATCGTATGCATCAAGCCCGTAGATGAATTTAATAAGATCGTCCGTACGCAGTAACAGTTGAATATCTAACGGGTTTAAGTCCCGTCCGGGGAGTTGTCCGTTCACCCCGGTAGCTCAAGGGAGCGGCGTCTTGGTAACAAGGGGTCGTAAGTTCCCAATTGGCAAAGCAG
>NZ_FOJJ01000019.1 GCF_900111775.1 Desulfuromonas acetexigens
GAAAAAGCCCTGAGATCGACCCAGGCGGAACTGGTCAAGGTTGTAAGTTTGCTCCGCCTGGCCTCGGATGCCGCGATAGGTTGCCCGCTGGCACAGGCCGGGGAAGTTGTTGACGATATTGGAGCCGTTGCCGACGTGGCCTTGGAGAAAGTAAAGAACGCAATCGACAGCCTTGATGACATTGACCGCTATTTTCGAGTCAATCGGAGCTAGGAGGTACACCCATGAATAACGCGGGCATGTTCGTCGAAATCAAAACCAAGGGGGCCGAAGCGGCACGTAGCGCCGTCGGTTCCTTGCGAGGCGAGCTGAACCAGGCGGCCCGGGCGACTGATGCGCTCATGCGCTCGGCCGTCGCCATGGGGGTGGCCTCGGCCGCCGCCTTCGGCGCGCTCTCGGCTAAAAAACTCGTTGACGTGACCCGTGAGTTCGACGTGCTCAACGCGCAACTTATCACAGCGACGGGCGGGACGGAACAGGCAGCCAAGGTTTTTGAGCACCTGGAACGCTTCGCCGCCGAAACGCCCTATGACCTCGCCCAAGTCACGGATTCTTTCGTCAAGCTGGTCAACTACGGGCTGACCCCTTCCAAGGAAGCCCTGACCAGCTACGGCGACACGGCGAGCGCCCTGGGCAAAGACCTGAATCAGATGATCGAAGCCGTCGCCGATGCCGCCACCGGCGAGTTCGAGCGGCTGAAAGAGTTCGGCATTAAGTCCAGCTCCGAGGGCGACCGGGTTAAGTTCACCTTCCGTGGTATCACCACCGAAGTCGGCAAGAACGCTGAGGAAATCGAAGGCTATCTGATTTCCCTGGGGCAGAACAATTTCGCCGGAGCCATGGCCGAACGCATGAACACCCTTGACGGCGCCCTGTCGAATCTCGGCGATGCCTGGGACGCGCTCTTCCGGCAGATTTCCGATCAGGGTGTGGGCGACCTCATTGAAGAGGGGGTGCGCAAGGCGACGGCAGGGATTGAAGAGCTGACCGACATGCTCGCCTCGGGGCAGATCGAGGGCTACCTCGCCGCCATCGGCGGGAAGTTCGACGGGTTTGGCAACGACGTCGAAACGACCTTGCAGATCATCAGCCGGATGTTCGAGGAAGAAAGCGGTGGCTGGGGCGAAGATGTGAGCGGCGCCGTCGAATGGATGAGCCGCGCCTTTGCCCAGTTCCCCGAAAACGTGCGGGCGGCGGTGCAAATCGCGACGGTGGAGATCGCCTCTTTCGTGGACAAGGCCCGGGCGCAGGCGGCCGAGGCGTTCAACTGGAAGGAAATAGCCCTTCGTGCCGGCGGGCCAATGGGCAACGCCATTGCCGCCCTGACCGACACCACCGGCCTGGAAGCGAAGCTCCAGAACATCAACCAGGCGCGCAACGAAAGCATTGACGCCATTCTCGCCGAACGCGCTACCGCCCTGGCCAGCTTCGACACGCAGATCGAAAGCGCCGAGCGCTTGCGGCAAAAATACGATGAGCTGAAAGCGTCCAAGACCACCACCGGCGACCCGCTTGCCGGGTTCAAGATCGGTGGCAGCGAAGGCGGCACGGCGGCGGGCGCAACCGGCGGCGGGAAGGCGGCGAAAGCCCCCCGCGAAACGACGCCTAAGATCAGCGCCGAAGAGCGCGAAGCCGAGCGGCTGCAAGAGCAACGCGCCCGCGACTATGCCGACCTGCTCGAATCGCTGATGAGCGAGGAAGAGGCGATCCAGGCCAGCTACGAGCGGCGCATGCAAATCGTTCTCGACAACACCGCGCCGGAGAGTGAAGCGCGGGCGGACCTCTCGGCCAAGCTGAAGGAAGAGCGGGACGCCGAGCTTGCCGACATGAAAGCCTACCGGCTTGCCGAGGTCGAATCCATCCGCGATTCGCTCATGACCGAAGAAGAAGAGATCCTTGCCAGCTACGAACGGCGGCGGGAAATCGTGCTGGCGAATACGGAGATCACCGAGGCCGAACGCGCCGACCTGATGGAGAAGTTGGCCGCCGACTATACCGCCCGACAGATGGCGATGGAGCAAGAGCGCCAATCGATGGTGCTTTCCGCCTCGGCCTCGATGTTTGGCGAAATGGCCGGACTCGCCAAGACCTTCGCCGGAGAACAGTCGGACGCCTACAAGGCGTTGTTTGCCGTTTCCAAAGCCTTCGCCATCGCCGATGCGACCATCAAAGTAACGCAAGCCATCGCCACCGCCGCCGCTTCGACCACATGGCCCGCGAACCTCGCCGCCATGGCGTCGGTTGCGGCTTCGACGGCGGGGCTGGTGGGAACTATTGCCGGGACCAATTTCAGCGGCGCTTACGACCAGGGAGGAATCATCCCAGCCGGTTCGATTGGTCTGGTTGGCGAGTACGGGCCGGAGCTGGTTAAGGGACCAGCGACGGTGACGAGCCGGGAAGAGACGGCCCGGCTGGCCCGGTCCGGCGGCAAGGCGATTACCATGAATAACACCTTTGTCCTGAATTCCGACGCGCAGGTCGACCAGTTCCGCCAGAGCGAGCGTCAACTTGAATCCAGTTTTTCGCGGGCACTTCGGAGGGCCGATTACTGATGACTTACCCCTGGGCACCCTACCAGCGGCCGCTGGCCGTCACGTTGCCGATTACCACGAGCGATCCTATCCGACTGGCACGGAGACCGGAATGACGTCGAAAAAAACAAGCGGGATCACCCCAGCCCAAAACAAGAAAATCCATGCCCTGAAAAATGCCCTTGGTCTGGACGATGCCGTTTACCGTGAAATTTTGGCCGGTTTCGGGGTTTCGACCTCCCGCTCTCTGACCTTCTCCGGGGCCGAAGAACTGATTGAACGGTTTGAACGTGACGCCCTGGCCATCGGGGCCTGGCGGAAAATCCCCTCCAAGAAGATCGGCACCGGCTACCGGGAGGGGTTCGCCACGCCCAAGCAGCTCGACATGATCGCCGCCCTTTGGGCCGAAGTCAGCACCGCCCCACCGGACAAACGGGAAGGGGCGTTACGGAAATTTGTTACACGTCAGGCGAAGGTTACGGACTTGCGCTTTTTACGGGCGGGCGATGCCTCCCGGGTTATCTGCGCCCTGAAAGCCATGAACCGCCAGGCGGGGGACGAATGAGGCACGATCACTGCCCCCATTGCAGGGCGAAGCGGCCGAACCTCAATGAATTCAGGGAGGCCGCCGGGGAGGACGGATGGATTTTGACGGTTCGCTGTCTGCTTTGCGGTTGGCGGGAATCGGAGAAGGACAACCGAAGTTATCGCTTCTTGGGTTGGTCTTCAGAATGGCCGCCCCGATTCTGGTGAACAGGAACGGGAGGAAGAGACAGGACGGCGGCGAAAGCCAGATTGCAGAATTTGCCCCGTGAGCCGTCGAAAAGTCAAAACCTATACAACGGTAGCCATAAAGAAAAATCGTTGAATACAGCGAAGTTTAAAAAGGGTTTTAACACGGTTTCGGAATTAGGTAGGGACCGGAAAAACGGAAATCAACGAGGAAAGGACATTTTATGACCGAAGAGCAGGAAAAAGTCTGTCGGATGATGGGAATCAGCCGGGACGAATTTGAAGCGGCTCGAAACTCGGAACAGGCGGCGGCGATGAGTCGCGACCGGGGGGAGTCCGCCCCGGAAAAAATCGCGCGGTTGATGGGCGGCGGTTACGGATCGGCGCGGAACCAGGCCGAAACCGAAAAAGAAATCATCTTCGGCGAAGAAGTGGACCCGCTGAAGTTGGCCGAAGCAAAGGCCGCCGTGGCGAAACTCATGAAGCTTTCACCGGCCGAAGCGGCCAAACGGGAAGCCGAGGCCCGAAATATCGCCGAAGCCACTGCCCCCTTGACCGTGGAAGAGCTCGCCGCCTGTTGGATGCTGGGGATTACGCCCCTGGCCTATTACAGCGCCAAAGGTGAAGCCGCAGGCCTCCCCCCTACCTTTATCTAGGATTGAAAGGACGAACCCCCATGAAAATCAGCGAGCGTTACCAGGCGAAAAAATCCATTGAAACCAAAATTTCGGCAATCAAGAGCGAAATTTCGGAGATCAACCTCCCGGGCCTTGCCATTAAGGCCGGTGATGCAAGAACCCGATACGAAAGCGCCCTTCACAGAGTTGACGGTTCCGGGGATCGAGCTTCGGAGCGAACCCGTTCCGAATTGGCCGCCTTGAAAGATGCCATGGAAAGAGCGAAAGCCGACCACCAGGCCGCCGCGGATCGTGAAGCCCGCTTGAAGAAGGAACTTCATGAAGCCCTCGCCGCCCTTGAGTCTATCGGGGTCGAATGCAGTGCGAATGAATTGAAGGCGCTACAAGAGAAAATCCACGAAGTGAAGCTGAAAATTGATGAAATCGACAGTGCCGAGGCCGGTTTCCTTCGTTCCGAAGAAGTCAATTATAGTCTTTATGCCGAAGCGATGGCCATGGAGACGGAAATTGAAAACCTCCTAGCCGACCAGGCCTTGGGGGTGAAGTGCGGCGACAAGATCGCCGCTCTTAAAGAAAAACTTGCCGAGAATCAAGCCAATGCCGCAGCCGGTCCCGGGAATCTCGACGGGGTGATTTTAGCCCTTGGGGAAAGGCGGGACCAGGAGAAGGTAAAGCTTCTCGACCTGCAAGAGCAACAGCGGTTCGCCCTGAACGGTTATCTTTCCGCCTTGGCCCGGGAAACCTCTTATGAATACCAGGCCGCCGCCGATTCCTTGGAAATCGCCCTGTCCACCCTTTACGCCCTGGCGAAACTTCAGGAGCAAGTCAGCAACGGGGCTGTCGTCGACCCGATTGTGAAGAATTGGCACCCGGTAAAAATTCCGGCGGTTGTCGAACCCGGTTATATCTTCGATTCCGCAAACATTGACCGCGCCAACGCCCTGGAAATGGTCAAGAGCAACATCCAGCAGGCCGGGGTCAAGATGTAAGTTTCACCTCCCCCTCGCCAAGACAGGCGGACCATAGGCGGGGGGGAGGAGCCTGGGGGATTCTTTCACCTTCATGCTCTCCTCTATGGTCTGCCAGGGAATTAAAGTGACGGTCCCCGGCTTCGGCCGCCCCCCGTCACTTTTTTTGTAACCGCCCAAGTGTGACGTATTCTGTCGCAAGCGTGTAAGATAGGGGGACCGACAACCCCTTATTGACAGGAGCGCCGCCACGATGGGAAAGGAAGAGCCCGAACGCTTTCAAGCCGACGATGCCACCGGAAAACAACTATTGACCGCTATCCTTGATCGTGTCGGGCTGCCCGTGCGCCCCTGTTACTGCCGGGGGGACGTGATGCGGATACTTGGGGTTAAGAGACAGACCTTTTCGCGTATGGTCAATTATTACGATGAATACCCGGACGGCCGGATAGCCAAGCCTTGGATGCTGGACAGTTTTCGGATTTTTAGTCATTGCCGGGTTACATTTGATGACTTGACCGCCTGGCTTGAAAGAAACCGTGAAAAAGCACTCGAAAGGATTCATAAAAATGACGATTGAAGCGCAAGCAAACAGGATTTATGAGCTGGTTAAAGGCCTTCCGAACAACGAAGCATTGAAGGCCTTGCACCTTGCAACGGGCCGGATATTGCAAAAGTCCAGAATTCAGGCCATCGAATCTTGGGTTATCACGCCCAAGAGAACGCCCCGGTCACGAATCGAAAAAGACCCGGAAATTAAAGAATTCCTTCTTTCACAAACCGAACCCAGCACCATTGCCCAACTGTTGGCCGAAATTTCCAGCCGCTTTGGAGAAGACCGGACCCCTTCAAAGACCGGCCTTGCCCGCTGGTTCAAGAAGATGCAAGGCCGGTAAAGTAGAAACCAGCGAGCCCGCAGGCCGCC
>NZ_FOJJ01000020.1 GCF_900111775.1 Desulfuromonas acetexigens
AAATGGACCCTGCCGATCCGGGACTGGAAGGCGGCCCTCAACCGGTTTTCCATCCTGTTCGAAGACAGAATGCCAGCTTACTGATAACCGAAAACCAAACCATTTACACAAAATGATTTACACCGCCGACCCGGCAGCCAGGCGGCGTCGAAGATCATGCCACTGACGAAGGGCTTGAAGGGGAAGAGCCGGGCGTCGCCGCCGGCGCTGCGCCGGTCGGCATAGGCGCCGTAGGGTTGGGCCAGCATCGAGGCGCCGCCATTGAACCAGCGGATGGTCGGGCGGGTGCCGATGGGCAGATATTCGGTGTAGGCATCCCAGTAGCCGGGGTATTCCTGCCCCTCGGTGGTCGGCGCGGTGTCCTCCCATTGCCCGCTGATCGGGTCGAGGGTGAAGGGCGCCCAGGCCCGGCGATGGATGTTACGCGGCTCATCCAGGGAGTGAATGTGGCAGGTCTCGCAGGTGACGTTGGTCAGGTGCTGATTGAGGGCGTCGGCGTTTTCACCGGCGTGGGCGCTGGTGGTATGACAGCCGGAAGCGATGCAGCCGACTTCCACTTCGGGCAGATCGTTGGCGCCACCGTCGGTCACGTAGTTGCCGCGAGCCATGCGGTGTTCGGAGACGACGTGACAGCTGGTGCACTTGAGGCCTCGCGCCGCATGCACATCGGTGGCGGCGGTGAAGGGGGTGGAGCGTTTGTATCCGGACAGGTTGTGCTCGTGGCAGCGCAGGCAGGCCTCGCTGGTGACCGCGCCGCCTGCCGACTGGGCGGTTTTCAGCGAGCGATCCTGGCTGAAGACCTGCATCCCCTCGGGGGTGGTGACCACCTGACGCAGATGCGGCTCGGGGTTGCTGCCATACAGGTCGATGATTTCCTGATGATCCCATTCCTCGCCGTAGACCAGGGCATGACAGTAGAGACAGTCCATGTCGGCGGTCGCCGCGCTGGCGGAAGGATAGTAATAGGGGGGCAGATAGGCGATATGGCAGTTGCCGCAGCCGTCATCCTTGGTGGAAACGCCGTCGACGGGGGAGATCGCCTTGCCGGCGAAGTTGTTGGCCATCATCGTGGTGCCGGGCAGACCGCAGGCGCGGTCAACCATGCCGTGGTTGCCGACGCCGGGCATATCGAGCTTGGGCGTCGGGGTACGGGCCTGGAAGTGGGCGGACATGAAGACCTGCTCGGCGATGGCGCTGCCGTGACAGTTGAGACAGGTCTGGGGACCGTCGTAGCTGCTGATGCGACCGGCGTGGGGCAGGCTGTTGTTGGCCCCGGCGACCAGGGCGAAGTTGACGGTGGTGTTCACGCCGTTGGTCAGGGTGCGGGGGACCGTCTGATCAATATAACCGCCCGCGCTGGCGGTGATCTGGTAGGTGCCGCCGGGCAAGGTCAGGGTATAAAGACCCTTGCTGTTGGTGACGGCGCTGAAAGTTCCGGGATCACCGACGGCGGTGACACCGGCGCCGACGATGATCTTCGTCGTTGCGGCATCGGTGATCTTGCCGGACAACTGGGCTTCCGTGGCGGGGGGAACGGGCTTGGCCGCCCACAGGGGAGAAGCCCACAGAAAAAGAAAAACGAAGAAAAACAAGCCTGACCAGCGGGATAAAGAAACGACTCGTTGCGTATTCATTTGTCTCCCTTTCCGGGAGGCTTCCCGGTGCCCCCACCTGGGGACGACTGACTTAGACCAAGAAATCCTCCCTGACATTTCGCTGTGATGAAAGCGCAAGGGGGAGCCATACGGCTCCCCCTTGCATTCTTTTCATTACCGGCAAAGTTTATTCTTGGCGCAACCGGGGTCGGCGCAGTCGATGAAGCCGTCGCCGTCGTTGTCGAAACCGTCGGCGCAGGTGGTGGACAGCTGCTCGGTTCCGCAACCGCTGATGCCGAGGCAGTCGGAATCGGCGCAGTCGACCTTGCCGTCCTGATCATTATCGATGCCGTCGGTGCAGATCTCGCTTACCGGCGCCGGGCAGATGGGGTCAGCGGAGCAGTCCGAATCAGAGCAGTCGACCAGACCGTCCTTGTCATTATCGATGCCGTCGTCGCAGATCTCAGCGGGGGCGGGTACGACGGTTTCGCTCGGCACCGGATAGAAACGGATGACGAACTGGTTGGGAGTGGGCCACTTGGTATTGTCGCCGATGGTGAGGTAGTAGTTCAGGCCGAGATTGGCCAGGTCTTCGATGGGGCCGGTCAGATAGAGGGGATTGGCCTGCCAGGCGGCAAGGACCTCGGCTGAAACCGGTTTTTTCACCCCATCAGAGGGATAGGGAAGACCATTGGCGTCGAGTCCGGCCTCGCTGCGGTAGGTGACCCACTGGCCTTCGCAATAACCGGTCTCCAGAATCGGGTCGGTGACGACGAAGTTGCCGTCGCAGTTGGCCATCAACGTATTATCGGTGTTGATGTTGTTGTCCTCGTCGTAGAAGTAGGCCCAGGGAACACTCGACAGGTTGTTCCAGTCACCGAAGAGGTTGTAGTAGTTGCTGGTAAGGGGACCGGTATAAATTTCATCCTCCAGGGCATACAAGGGGTAACTGAAGCGGGTCGTCGGATCGAAATAGCCGGTGACCGGATGGTATTTATCGGCGGCGCCGGCCAGGCCTTGGGCAAAGAGGGCGGAAAGGGTTTCGGCATTCTGGGTCGCCGACGAGGTCAGCTTGGTGAAGTAGGCGCCGCGGCTAGTGGAGAAACCGAGGCCGTCCCCCGATCCCGACTTGACGAACTGGCCGTTGACGATGAAGCCGAGTTCGGCGCGGAAGCCTTTCCACTGGATGTCGGTGCCATCGGTCAGTTTCTGCATCGAGTTGTAGATACTGGTCGTGCCGGTAGCGGTGGAGAAATAAACGTCGATCGGCTGGCTGTTGGTCCCTTTCACTTTCCAGCGTTTGCTCGACTGCAGCGGGTCGGAACACATCTTGTCGGAGAAATCGTAGGGATTATAGCCGGTGGTCATGATGCACTTGCCGCCGGTGACGTCATCCTGATTGACGATCTTCATCCCCGGAGCCTTGACGTCCGTTTCCTTCCAGGTGATCACACCGTTGGTCGCGGATTTGTTCACATCGGTGTAGAGGGTGCTGTTATAGGTGACATACTCGGTGTAGGGGCCGGGGGTGACGGTGACGTTGCTCATGTCCCAGCCGGTGATGACGCCGGCCTGGGCGGTTGTGGCGACAAAGAACGACATTCCCAGTACCGCCGCCAGCTTTTTCGCGAAACTTCTCCTCATTTTTTCCTCCTTCTTCTTCCCTTTAAGTTAAGTTCTTGTTCCCTTTCAACTTCCTCTCATTTACCGCTCTTCGAAACAGCATTAAAACTCTTCCAACCTCGCGCCTCTCCTTTCGGCCGACCTCCTTTCCTTATCCATCCATCAACCTATCCGGTGACTGTTCCGGCGACAGGAAAAGCACGATCTCGGCGCCGGTGATCTCAGGGGAAATGCCATCGTTCAAGTTGATTCCCCCTAGAGCAAAGACGGTGCCGAATCGGAATAAAATATTTAAGATGCCGTTTTTAAAGGAGTTATCGATAGGATTAAGACAGACAAACAAAACAAGGTCGCAACCTAAGCTGCGCCCCAAGGGGGAAGAAAATGAGCAAAAAACAGGCAGGGAAAGGCGGGAGGGGTTCCGCAACCACAGTTGACAAAAGCAACGAAAGCTGCGGAATTTTTCAGGGGGAGCCCGAAGACTCCCCCTGAGTAGGCCTACTAGGTCAGGTTAACGGCACAGCTTGTTCTTGGCGCAGCCGGGGTCAGCGCAGTCGATGAAGCCATCGCCGTCGTTGTCGAAACCATCGGCGCAGGTGGTGGAGAGCTGCTCGGTGCCGCAACCGCTGATGCCGAGGCAGTCGGAGTCGGCGCAGTCGACCTTGCCATCCTGATCATTATCGATGCCGTCGGTGCAGATCTCACTCACCGGCGCCGGGCAGATCGGATCGGCGGAACAATCCGAATCGGAACAGTCGACCAGACCGTCTTTATCATTGTCGATACCGTCATTGCAGATTTCCACCGGGGCGGGAGCTTCGGCCGGAACGGGATAGAAACGCATGACGAACTGGTTGGGGGTCGGCCACTTGGTGTTGTCGCCGATGGTGACATAGTAATTCAGCCCGAGGTTGGCCAGGTCATCGATCATCCCGGTCGCATACAGGGCATCATTCTGCCAGGAGGCGACCATATCCTCGGGTATCGCCTTTTTCACGCCGTCGGAAGGATAGGGAACACCATTGGCGTCGAGTCCCGCCTGACTGCGGTAAGTGACCCACTGCCCTTCGCAGTAACCGGCTTCCAGAATCGGATCGGTGACGACAAAGTTGCCATCACAGTTGGCCATCAGGACGTTATCGGTATCGGGATTGGCGTCGTCGTCGTAGAAATAGCCGAAGGGGACACCTTCACTGGGATTCCAGTCCCCAAAGAGATTGGCGTAGTTGGCAGAAAGAGGGCCGGTATAGATTTCATCTTCCAGAGCGTAGAGCGGATAGCTGAAACGGCTGGTCGGGTAGAAATAGCCCGTCGCCGGATGGTACTTGTCGGCCGGGCCGGCCAACCCCTGGGAAAACATGGCCGAAAGGGTTTCTTCCTTCTGCGAATCGGACGATGTCAGCTTAGTAAAATAGGTACCACGCGTTGTGGAAAACCCAAGGCCGTCACCGCCTTTGGACTTGACGAACTGACCGTTGACAATAAAGCCGAGTTCAGTGCGAAAGCCCTTCCACTTTCCGTCGGTGGCGTTGGTCAGCTTCGACAGGTTGCCATAGATGCTGGTGGTGCCGGTGGTGGTGGAAAAATAGACGTCAAGAACATCGCCATTATAGCCTTTGAGCTTCCAGCGCTTGCTCGACTGCAAGGGGTCAGAGCACATCTTGTCGGTAAAGTCGTAGGGGTTGTAGCCCGTGGTCATGATGCACTTGGCGCCGGTGACGTCATCGGCATTGACGATCTTCATCCCCGGAACCTTGACATCCGACTCTTCCCAGGTGATCGCGCCGTTGCTGGCGGACTTGGCGGTATCGGTATAGAGGGTGCTGGCATAGGTGACGCCTTCGATGTACGGTGTGGGGGCAACGGTAACATTGCTCATGTCCCAGCCGTTGAGAGGGTGTAATTTAGTTTGTGTAAATGGCCATTCCGGGGTACACCAGCCCCCCACCCTCTGAGGAGCCCAAATGGCCATCGAAAAAGAACTTCTTGACCGCCTGTTTGCCGATTTCAAGTACACCAA
>NZ_FOJJ01000021.1 GCF_900111775.1 Desulfuromonas acetexigens
CAAAAGTCAATGTGGCATCTTCGCCATAATCGAATTGATAAAGCCCGGAAACTTCCGGTTGTAGCCGATCTGCTTTTGTGTTTTGCCACTCGGCGGACGGCAGTTGATTCACCTGGTATTCAGCGGCGGAGATGCCGGGTGTCGTGAATAAAAACACGAAAAACAGCCCCAGGGAATACAGGCAGCGTTTAGGTGGGAGCATATGCCATCCTTTTCATGTTTAATGACGATTCTGGAAAGACGCATTTTACCTCCGAGTGGCAATCAACATTTCAGGGGCTGGCTCCTTGAGATACATCCAATGGGCATGTTTTCTCTGGAGCCATGTTATTTGATCCTAAATCCGTAAGATCACAATCAGAAAAATTTTTACGAATGTGTGATTTTTCACGACCATTCCCCCACCTGAGCTCCTGATTTTTCAGGAGCATTCCTCCACCCCGTTTTCAAGAGCATTCCCCCACCTCAGGCAGAATTTTTCACGGGCATTCCCCCACCCCTGAGATTATCGGCACGGCGCTGTTCCTAACCTGTATCTTGCCTTCTTTCATTCACTCGTTGGAGGAAGGAAGGCATGGCACACAAGGAGTACGGCGTGACGGATATTATTGACCTTTTACGCAGAGCTAAAGCCAAAGACAGCCAGCGCCGCATTGCCCGGGCGACAGGCATGGACCGCAAGACCGTGCGCAACTACCTGGGGCTCGCCGCCGAGCATGGCTTTGCCGATTCGGTTGCCGACGATCAGTTGCCCGAGATTGCCGCAGCGGTCTTTCGCCAGGTGCACGGTGGCCAGAATAAGTCATCCGATTCGGCCGCCGGTGCCTGCGCGGTGTTGGTGCCCCACCGTGGGCTGCTTTCCGGTTGGCTGGAGACGGACGGACTGTCCCTGACCAAGGCCCACATCAAGCTCGGTCGCATGGGGGTCGACGTTACCTACAGTACCCTCTACCGCTATGCCCGGGAGACTCTCGGCTTTGGCGGCCCGAAGGTGACGGTGCGCATGGCCCAGACCGAACCGGGCGAGGTGGCCCAGTGCGATTTCGGCCGCATGGGGCTGGTGTTCGACCCCGAAACCGGCAGGGACCGGGTGCTGCACGCCTTGGTTGTGACCCTGGTGTTCAGCCGGCACCAGTATGTCTTCCTCACCCATCGTCAGGATTTGGATGCCCTGATCTCCGGGATCGAGGAGGCCTGGGAGTTCTTCGGCGGGGTCAGCAGGCGCCTGATCATCGATAACATGAAGGCGGCGGTGATCAAGGCCGACCGCTATGAGCCGGTCTTCAACCGCACGTTTCAGGAGTATTCCCAGCACCGCGGCTTCCTCATCGACGCGGCGGTGGCCCGTCACCCGGAGGGCAAGGCGACGGTGGAAAATCAGGTCAAGTACGTCCGGGACAACTTCTTCGCCGGTGAGGCGTTCACCGACCGGGAACATGCCCAGCAGGAAGCCGAGCGCTGGTGCCGCACCACGGCCGGCCTGCGCCTGCACGGCTCCACCCGCCAGCGGCCCCTGTGGGTCTTTGAACAGGAGGAGCAGCCGGTGTTGCTGCCGCTCTCCGGCGAGAGGTTCGACGTCCCAGTCTGGGCCCAGTGCAAGGTCCACCCCGATCATCATATCCGCTTCAAAAACGCCCTCTACTCGCTGCCGACCCGTTATGTCGGCAAGCAGGTCGAGGTCAAGGGCACCCGCGCCCTGGTGCGCATCTATCTGCAGAATCAATTGATCAAAACCCACCCCAAGGCGGCGCCCGGCAAGCGTAGCACCGACTTCAACGACTACCCGAAGGAGAAGAGCGCCTATGCCCTGCGCGATGTCGCCTTTTACCTGCGCAAAGCCGGGGAAAATGGCGAGAAGCAGGGGGCGTTCATGGCCGAACTGCTCGCCGGCGACGTCCCTTGGGCTTACATCCGCCAGGCTCAGCAACTGCTTCGGCTGACCGACAAGTACGGAGCCGCCCGGGTCGAGGCGGCCTGCGCCCGGGCCCTGGCCTTCGGGCTGATGAACGTCAGCCGGGTCGAGCGGATCATCAAGCAGTCCCTGGGAAACTCGGCCGCGCCGGCGGGCCGGGTGACCAGCCTGCCCCCGGCACGCTTTGTCCGCGACGCCGGCTACTTCAACCACACTACCAACCACCACACCCCCCAGGAGGACACTCATGGAGACCACCGCTGAACTCAAGCACCTGCTCAAGGCCCTGCGTCTTTCGCCACTTCTTTCCACCCTGCCGGAACGAGTGGCCTACGCCAAGGGCAGCAAGCTCACCCACCTGGAGTTTCTCGAACTGCTGCTCTCGGATGAGGTCGAGCGCCGGGAGAACGTCATCCTCACCGGCCCGGTCGGCGTCGGCAAGACCTTCATCGCCAACGCCCTGGCCCACGCCGCCTGCCGGCGCGGTAAAAGCGTGCTGGTACTCAAGGCGACCAAGATGTTCAAGACCCTCTACGCCGCCCGGGCCGACAACTCCCTGGAGAAAGAGCTGCTCAAGCTGATCACGCCCAGCCTGCTGGTCATCGACGACTTCGGCCTGGAGCGCCTCAGCGCCGAACAGGCCCACGACTTCTACGAGATCGTCAGCGAAAGCTACGAGCGCGGCTCCACCATTCTCACCAGCAACCGGCACATCACCGAGTGGGTGACCCTGTTCGACGACCAGATCCTGGCCAACTCGGCCCTCGACCGCCTCGCTCACAACGCTCACCAGATGATCATCGAAGGCGAAAGCTACAGAAAAAAGAAGGCGTCCACCAGGAGCCTCATGTGATAGGCTGACAACTCAATTTACAGCGCCCTGCCTGGGGGAATGGTGGTGAAAACCAGGTGGGGGAATGGTCCTGAAAAATCGCAGAATGCAGATAAGTTATTGATTATATTCGCTATTTACGTTATCATTCAGCCCGTCGAAAACTCACTTGGCGGGTGAATTCCATGAAACGTTTGATCATTGAGAAGGCCAAAGACGAGTTCTATACCTCCCATTCCGGGCTGGCGCTCATCGGTTTGTGCCTGAATCGTTTTACCAGTTTGACCTCGCGTCTGGGGGGCGTTTCCCGCTTGAAGAAGGGGGCCATCGCCCATGCCGATGTCATCCGGAGCTACATCGGTCTGCTGTGTCTCGGCAAGAGTGACTTCGAGGCGATCAGCGGCTTTCGTCAGGATCGCTTTTTCCGGGAATCCCTGGGCCTGAAGGAGGTTCCCTCCGAGCCGACCTCGCGGCAGCGGATGGAAGAGCATGCCGAGGTGTTTCGAACGATTGTGAACTTTTGCGCCACCGAATTCCTGCACAAGTCGCGGGCGTTGATGTCGGCGCTGCCGATGGGACACGTCCCCCTGGATATCGACGTCTTCACCATGGACAACTCCGGCACCAAGAAGAAAGGGGTGTCGCGCACCTACCAAGGGTACGACGGCTACGCTCCGATCGCCGCCTATCTGGCGCTGGAAGGGTGGCTGCTGGAGATCGAGCATCGCGAGGGCTCCCAGCACAGCCAGAAGAACTTCGTCCCCTTCCTCGCCCGGGTCTTGCACAAAGCGCTGGCGCTGACCGCCGCGCCCTTGCTGGTGCGGCTCGATTCGGCCCACGATGCCTGGGAAACCCGCATCGAGCTGGCCCGCCACGAGCGAACCGACTACCTCTTGAAGTGGAATCCCCGGGGGCAGGGCAAAAGCCACTGGCGGCAACGGGCTTTTTCCGAGGGCTCGGTCAGCGACCCGCGACCGGGCAAACGCGTCGCGATCCTGAACGTTCGGGAGACCCATGTCTGGACCGACGAGAACGGCATCAGGCAGGAACTGACCTGCCGTCGGGTCGTTCGGGTCATCGAGCGCTCCACCGACAAGAACGGCCAGGGGCTGCTGGAACGCGAGATCGAGTTGGAAGGCTGGTGGACCACCCTGAACCTGCCCGCCGAAAAGATCGTCGCCCTTTACCAGGATCACGGCACCAGCGAGCAGTTTCACAGCGAACTCAAAACCGACATGGATCTGGAGCGCCTGCCCTCAGGCAAATTCGAGGTCAACAGTCTGGTCATGAGCTGCGCCGCGCTCGCCTACAACGTCCTTCGCTACATCGGACAACTCGGCCTGCTCGGCGACAAAACCCCGGTACGACACGGCGCCAAACGGCGGCGGCTCAAGACCGTCATGCAAGAGTTGATGTACCTCGCCGCCCGACTGATCGAGACCAGCCGGCGCTTGCGACTGCGCTTCAGTCGCCACAGCGGGCTGAACTTCGAAGCCTTCGCCGGAGTCTACCGGCGCCTGGCCTACGGATAGGGAATGAAACCGAAACGACAACCTCGAAAAAACAGTGCTCGGCAACAGCGCCCACGGCCCAACTCGCCCAAAAAACGGCATTCGGACAGTGTTGGTGGTCAAACTATCAAAGATCGTAGCCTACAGCGCCGCCAAGGAGGCGGTTTTTAACTCAGCCGACATCCCATGCCTCGAATTCGCCTCTCAGGAAAGGGAAAGTCGGGGTGCGGGCGGCGGGTCTCACGGATTCAGGTTTCAGTGAGGATGCCTACGAAATGGCCGCAGAACCGAAGGAGCTTTATGTCGTCAAAGAGGCCCCCCCTGTGTCAGGATAGATGTCGCCTCTCTTTGAGAGCCTTTGAGTGAAACCCGAGGGGCCGAAAGTGAAATTGTATGACTCACTATTCTGAAGAGTTAAAGACGAGCCTCATCGCCCGGATGCTG
>NZ_FOJJ01000022.1 GCF_900111775.1 Desulfuromonas acetexigens
GAAAAAGCCCTGAGATCGACCCAGGCGGAACTGGTCAAGGTTGTAAGTTTGCTCCGCCTGGCCTCGGATGCCGCGATAGGTTGCCCGCTGGCACAGGCCGGGGAAGTTGTTGACGATATTGGAGCCGCCGCCGATGTGGCCTTGGAGAAAGTAAAGAACGCAATCGACAGCCTTGATGACATTGACCGCTATTTTCGAGTCAAGCGTAGCTAGGCAGGTACACCCATGAAAACGATGACCGCGATTTTTCAGGCCTTGTCAATGCCCGCCCATGTTCGCCGGGAGCGCCGCCGGGCCGCCAGTCGGGCGCGGTTGAATGCTTTGCGGATCGCCTTGAACGGGTGCCGGTAGGGATCGGAAAACGAAGGGAGGGACGCCGGATGACGCCGAACAGGAAAGCAAGCGGGATCACCCCAGCCCAGAACAAGAAAATTCATGCCCTGAAAAATGCCCTTGGCCTGGATGATGCCGTTTACCGTGAAATTCTGGCCGGTTTCGGGGTTTCGACCTCCCGCGCCCTGACCTTCTCCGGGGGCGAAGAACTGATTGAACGGCTCGAACGTGACGCCCTGGCAATCGGGGCATGGCGGAAAATCCCCTCCAAGAAGATCGGCACCGGCTACCGGGAAGGGTTCGCCACGCCCAAGCAACTTGACATGATCGCCGCCCTTTGGGCCGAAGTCAGCACCGCCCCACCGGACAAACGGGAAGGGGCGTTACGGAAATTTGTTACACGTCAGGCGAAGGTTACGGACTTGCGCTTTTTACGGGCGGGCGATGCCTCCCGGGTTATCTGCGCCCTGAAAGCCATGAACCGCCAGGCGGGGGACGAATGAGGCACGATCAATGCCCCCATTGCAGGGCGAAACGGCCGAACCTTCATGAATTCAGGGAAGCCGCCGGGGAAGACGGATGGATTTTGACGGTTCGCTGTCTGCTTTGCGGTTGGCGGGAATCGGAGAAGGACAACCGAAGTTATCGCTTCTTGGGTTGGTCTTCCGAATGGCCGCCCCGACCCTGGTGAACAGGACCGGGAGGAAGGGACGGGACGGCGGCGAAAGCCAGATTGCAGAATTCGCCCCGTAAGCCGTCGAAAAGTCAAAACCTATACAACGGTAGCCATAAAGAAAAATCGTCGAATACAGCGAAGTTTAAAAAGGGTTTTAACACGGTTTCGGAATTGGGCAGGGACCGGAAAAACTGAAATCAACGCGGAAAGGACATTTTATGACCGAAGAACAGGAAAAAATCTGTCGGCTGATGGGAATCAGTCGGGACGAATTTGAAGCGGCGCGAAACTCGGAACAGGCGGCGGCGATGAGCCGCAACCTGGGGGAGCCCGCCCCGGAAAAAATCGCCCGGCTTATGGGTGTCGGCTATGGATCGGCGAGAAACCAGGCCGAAACCGGAAAAGAGATCATCTTCGGCGAAGAGGTAGACCCGCTGAAGTTGGCCGAGGCAAAGGCCGCCGTGGCTAAACTCATGAAGCTTTCACCAGCGGAAGTGACCAAGCGGGAAGCCGAGACCCGGAAGATCGCCGAAGCCACCGCGCCCTTGACCGTGGAAGAACTCGCCGCCTGTTGGACGCTGGGGATTACGCCCCTGGCCTATCACAGCGCCAAAGGTGTAGCCGCAGGCCTCCCCCCCGTCGTTACCGGATATTGAAAGGACGAAACCCCATGAAAATCAGCGAGCGTTACCAGGCGAAAAAATCCATTGAAGCCAAAATTTCGGCAATCAAGAGCGAAATTTCTACAATCAACCTCCCGGGCCTTGCCATTAAGGCCGGTGATGCAAGGACCAGATACGAAAGCGCCCGGCACAAGGTTGACGGTTCCGGGGATCGGGCTTCGGAGCGAAGCCGTTCCGAATTGGCCGCCTTGAAAGACGCCATGGAAAAAGCGAAAGCCGACCACCAGGCCGCTACGGATCGTGAAGCCCGCTTGAAGAAGGAACTTCATGAAGCCGTCGCCGCCCTTGAGTCTATCGGGGTCGAATGCAGCGCGAATGAATTGAAGGCGCTACAAGAAAAAATCAACGAAGTGAAGCTGAAAATCGAAGAAATCGCCATGGTCCAGGCTGGCCCTCTTCCCGGTGAAAAAGAGCAGTTTCGTCTTTATGACGAAGCCATAACCATGGAGACGGAACTTGAAAACCTCTTGGCCGACCAGGCCTTAGGGGTGAAGTGCGACGACAAGATCGCCGCTCTTAAAGAAAAGCTTGCCGAGAATCAAGCCAAGGCCGCAGCCGGTCCCGGGGATCTCGGCGGGGTAATTTCGATCCTTGGGGAAAGAGTGGACGGGGAGAAAGGAAAACTTCTCTACCTGCAAGAGCAACAGCGGTTCGCCCTGAACGGTTATCTTATCGCCTTGGCCCGGGAAACCTTTGAAGAATACCGGGCCGCCGCCGATTCCTTAAAGATTGCCCTGTCCACCCTTTACGCTCTGGCGAAAGTTCAGGAGCAAGTCAGCAACGGGGCTGTCGTCGACCCGATTGTGAAGAGTTGGCACCCGGTAAAAATCCCGGCGGTTATCGAACCCGGCAACGTCTTCGATTCTTCAAACATTGACCGCGCCGACGCCGTTGAAATGGTCCGGCAGAAAATCCAGACGGCCGGGATCAAGATATAAGATTCAATAGCCCCCCCCCGCCGAGACAGGTGGACCATAGGCGGGGGGGGGGGCGTGACGGGGGGAGGCTCCTCTGCCCCCGTCATGCGCATGGTCCGCCAGGGAATTAAAGTGACGGTCCCCGGCTTCGGCCGCCCCCCGTCACTTTTTTTGTAACCGCCCAAGTGTGACGTATTCTGTCGCAAGTGTGTAAGATAGGGGGAACGCCAACCCCTTATTGACAGGAGCGCCGCCACGATGGGAAAGGAAGAGCCCGAACGCCTTCAACGTGATGATGCCACCGGAAAACAACTATTGACCGCTATCCTTGATCGTGTCGGGCTCCCCGTGCGCCCCTGTTACTGTCGGGGGGACGTGTTGCGGATACTTGGGGTTAAGAGACAGGCCTTTTCGCGTATGGTCAATTTTTATGATGAATACCCGGACGGCCGGATAGTCAAACCCTGGATGCTGGACAGTTTCCGGGTTTTAGGACATTACCGGGTTCCCTTCGATGACTTGACCGCCTGGCTTGAAAGAAACCGTGAAAAAGCACTCGAAAGGATTCATAAAAATGACGATTGAAGCGCAAGCAAACAGGATTTATGAGCTGGTTAAAGACCTTCCGAACAACGAAGCATTGAAGGCCTTGCACCTTGCAACGGGCCGGATATTGCAAAAGTCCAGAATTCAGGCAATCGAATCTTGGGTTATCACGCCCAAGAGAACGCCCCAGTCACGAATCGAAAAAGACCCGGAAATTAAAGAATTCCTTCTTTCACAAACCGAACCCAGCACCATTTCCCAACTGTTGGCCGAAATTTCCAGCCGCTTTGGAGAAGACCGGACCCCTTCAAAGACCGGCCTTGCCCGCTGGTTCAAGAAGATGCAAGGCCGGTAAAGTAGAAACCAGCGAGCCCGCAGGCCGCC
>NZ_FOJJ01000024.1 GCF_900111775.1 Desulfuromonas acetexigens
CTCGGCTTATCCGTTTCCGTCCCTTTCGTCCGACGGTGTCTAAATGGCCTTGCCGTGGCTGTTTGGACCAGCCCTCCCTCATCAAACCGTGCGTGCGGTTTTCCCGCACACGGCTTTCCGATGTTCTTCACCGCAGGGCATGCGCCCTTGTCCAGCCCGCTGTCGTCGGCACTTTGTAGAGTCCGTATTGCGCGTACAGGACTCGATTTCCAAACCGGGCGTAGCCTTCTCGGCGATTTCTGACCTTGTGGCGCTTGCGCAGGTGGGTCCGCAGTCGCTCTTCCACATGGCCTCGAACGTGTTCGAGAACCTTGCTGCAATTGCGAAAGTGGAAGTAATTGACCCAACCCCTCACGGTTCTGTTGACTTCCGTGACCACCACCTCCAGCGGTAGCCGTGTACGGTTGCGTTCCGTCAGGTCCGTGACGCGGTCCTTGATCGTCTTGATGGCTTTCTTCGAAGGTTGAACGTGGGCGTAATGGTTGCCCGTTCGGCGACTTTTTCCCATCTGGATTTCAAATCCGAGAAAGTCGAACCGATCCTGAAAGACGTCGACGATCCGCGTCTTGTCTGGGTTCAGGATCAGTTCCATCCGTTCCAGAATCTGCTTCAGCACGGCCAGCGGCCGTTCGTGACCACGTCGACACAGAATCACGATGTCGTCGGCGTAGCGCACGATGCGGGCGCCGAGTCGCTGTTGCAAGCGCCGCCGCTCCCATATCCTATCCAAAAGATGCAGGTAGAGGTTGGCGAGCAGGGGCGAAATGACCCCGCCCTGCGGCGTTCCCAGGCGGTTATCCTTGCCGCCTCCGACTGTCCGCTTCGTTCCGTCCTGATCCTCTTCCACGACCGGGGCCTTGAGCCACATCCGGAGCAGATGCAGAATCTGTCCGTCGCTGATGCGCTCGGCGACCAGGGTCATGAGTTTGGCGTGGGGGATGGTGTCGAAATATCGGGACAGGTCGGCGTCGATGACTTCGGTATACCCACGATTGAGGCTGTGGGAGACGTCTTCGACGGCGTCATGGGTTGACTTCCTTGGCCGGAAACCGTAGGAGGTTTCGCAGAAGTCGGCTTCGAAGATCGGCTCGATGACCAACTTGACGGCCATCTGCGCCACCCGGTCGCGGATGGTCGGAATCCCCAGCGGTCGCATACTGCCGTTGCTCTTGGGGATCATGACCCTCCGGCCGGGGCTCGGTTTGTACGTCTGGTTTTTCAGTGCCTCCGCCAACTCCGCCACGAAGGCGGTTGCCCCTTCCGTTGCCTCGATGGCCGCGAAGGTGACGCCGTCGATGCCGGCGCTCCCCTTGTTGGCGCGAACCAGGTCGTAGGCATGACTGAGGGTGTCGGCCCGATAGACCTTGTCATACAAGGAATAGAAGCGGAAGGCCGTCTCCTGCTTGGCCTTGCGGTAGAGTTTCCGCTGTAGCGTCCTGATGGTGTCCGGGGTTGTTAGCGCCATGGCAATCCCCTCATCCTCCGCTCGTTGGTCACATGAACAAAGCAGGGCTCCTTCCCTCGGGCGAGGTTATGTTGTCCGTCGCCCTCGAACGGTACTATGAGCCCATCCGACTCCCGATGTGGCCCGCCGCGATTTCGGTCTCCCTTATACGCGGCCGTTGAAGCTCCTCCCGCTTCACCACACCGGGCCTCCAGCACTGGACTGGGAATCATCCGCAACATGCCGCCCCTTCGACCCCGGGAGATTTCACCGGCCGCTTCCGTTTTCTCAGCCCGCGAACTTCGGCCTTCCCCATTTGACCACTGGGTCGGCATCTCCATGGCAAGTAACGAGGCTACCCATAGGTTCACTTCCGTTACGGCCTGCTGCTTTGCCAATTGGGAACTTACGACCCCTGATTACTCAGACGCCGCTCCCTTGAACTACCGGGGTGAACGGACAACTCCCCGGACGGGACTTTAACCCGTTTGATCCACAGTTGTTACTGCGTACGGTCGCGTCTTGC
>NZ_FOJJ01000025.1 GCF_900111775.1 Desulfuromonas acetexigens
GGTAGAGTAGAGAGCAGGTTTTACCCTGCCCTCCCTCATCAAACCGTGCATGCGGTTTTCCCGCACACGGCTTTCCGATGTTCTTCACCGCAAGGCATGCGCCCTCTTCCAACCCGCTGAGGTCGGCACTTTGTACAGGCCATATTTCTCATAGAGAGACCTGCTTGGAAACCGGACGTAACCTGCGTTTCTGTCTCTGACCTTGTGCCGCTTGCGCAGGTGGGTATTCAGCCGCTGTTCGAGGTGATTGCGTATTCGACTCAGCGTCTGGCTGCAATTGCGGTAGTGAAAGTAGCCAACCCAGCCTCTGACCATGGCGTTGGTTTTGTTCACCACCCATTCAAGGGGCATGACCGTCCGCTCTCGTCTCGTGAGTTCGGTGATCCGATCTTTGACTTTCTGCTCGGCTTTCTTCGACGGCTGGACGTGAGGATACAGCCTCCCCGTTCTTCTGCTTTTTCCCATCCAGATGGTGAATCCGAGGAAATCGAACTTCCCCTTGTAGGCATTGACGATTTTGGTCTTTGCTTCGTTCAGGGTCAGTTCCAACCGTTCCAGTATCTGCCGCAACACAGTCATGACCTGACCGGATTGCCCTCTCCGGCAAAGCAGAACAATGTCGTCCGCGTACCTGACGATGCGGGCGCCCAGCCGTCGTTGCAAGTTATTCCGCTCCCAGATCCTGTCCAGTAGGTGCAGATAGAGATTGGACAACAGCGGCGAGATGACTCCGCCTTGCGGCGTACCTTTGCGATTACCCTTGCCGCCGCCGATGTTTCGCTTCGTTCCATCTTTGTCCACCTCCACAACCGGGGCCTTGAGCCACATCTGGATCAGGTGCAGGATCGCCCCGTCGCAGATGCGCTCGGCAACCACGGCCATGAGATTGGCGTGGGGGATGGTGTCGAAGTATTTGGAAAGATCGGCATCGATGACTTCGGTATATCCGGTGTTCATGGCATAGGCGACGTCATCGACTGCGGCGTGGGCTGACTTCTTCGGTCGGAATCCATAGGAGGTTTCGCAGAAATCCGCCTCGAAGATCGGCTCGATGACCAGCTTTGCGGCCATTTGAGCCACCCGGTCCCGGATGGTCGGAATACCCAAAGGTCGCTGACTGCCATCCGCTTTCGGTATCATGACCCGTTTGACCGGATCGGGTTTGTACGTCTTGTTTCTCAGTGCTTCTTCCAACTCCGCAATGAATGCGGTGATCCCTTCCTGTTCCTCGATGGCCGCAAAGGTGACGCCGTCGATGCCGGCGCTCCCTTTGTTGGCACGGACAAGGGCATAGGCGTGACTAAGGATGTCAGCCCGATAGACCTTGTCGTACAAGGCGTGGAAGCGACAGGCCGGTTCTTGCTTGGCCTTACGGTAGAGCTTCCTCTGTAGCGTTCTGATTATTTCCGGGGTTTTTAGCATGGTTGCAATCCCCACATCCTCCGCTCTTTGGTTGCATGAACAAAGCAGGGTCCCTTCCCTCGGGCAGGGTTTTGTTGTCCCGTGCCCTCAAACGGTACTATGGACCCCTCCGACTCCCGATGCAGCCCAATGCGATTTCGTTCCCTTATACGCATCGGTTGATGTTCCTCGACATCACCGCACCGGGTCTCCAGCACTGGGCTAAATATCTTCTGCAACATGCCGCCCCTGCTACCCCGGAAGATTACACAGACCGTTTCCGTTATCAGAATCTGTGACGTCGGCCTTCCCCGTCTGTCCACCGGGTCGGCATCTTCAGAAGAATTTAACGAGGCTACGTCTAGGTTCACTTGCGTTACGGCCTGCTGCTTTGCCAATTGGGAACTTACGACCCCTTGTTACCAAGACGCCGCTCCCTTGAGCTACCGGGGTGAACGGACAACTCCCCGGACGGGACTTAAACCCGTTAGATATTCAACTGTTACTGCGTAC
>NZ_FOJJ01000026.1 GCF_900111775.1 Desulfuromonas acetexigens
TGTAACTATTCAGCAGGGCAGTGAAAAAAGTTCTTGACACGGTTTTTCAGCAAAAAGCTGAAATCGGGGGTGCGTTGGCCTAGCTCCATGAAAGGCACGGTGCAGGCCTCTTCGCTGGGCCTGGTGCCCAAGATTCTTCTGCCGTCAGTGCCGGGGGCGTTTCGATAAAAATATCGCCGCATAAGAGAGCCTCGCGACAAAAATTCCGTCCTGAAAACCTATGCTATCATGGGCCATCTCAAAGGACGGGTGGCCGCGATGACGGTGAACAATATCGATGTAGAAGCAACAATCGAGCGGGTCAAATCCTTGATCGCCGATGAAAAGGATCTGTCGCCGGCACTCAAGTCCAGCCTTGAGGTGCTGCTCCTTCTGGTGACGATCCTGGCCAATCGCTTCGGCCTCAATAGCAAGAATAGCAGCAAGCCGCCCTCGGCCGATCCCAACCGCACGAAGGAGCCCAGGCGCAAAAGCGAACGCAAGCCCGGCGGACAAAAGGGGCGCGCCGGAACCACCTTGCAGCCGGTGGCGGAGCCCGATGAAATCGAAGTTCTTCGGATCGACAGGAGCACCTTGCCCGTCGGCCACTACCGGGAGGTCGGCTATGAGGCCCGCCAGGTCATTGATCTGGATATCGCCAAAGTGGTCACCGAATACCGCGCCCAGATTCTGGTGGACAGCCAAGGGAATCGGTATATGGCGCCTTTTCCGGAAGGGGTCACCCGGCCGGCGCAATATGGTCAAGGGGTCAAGGTCAACTCGGTCTACATGTCCCAGTACCAGTTGATCCCCTACCATCGCATCGTGGATCATTTTGTGGAGCAGTTGCGGATTCCCGTCAGCGCCGGCTCCATCTACAATTTCAACCAGGAGGCCTATGAGCGCCTGGAGCGCTTTGACCGCTGGGTCAGAAAGCAACTCGCCTCATCGAGCCTGATCCATGCCGATGAGACCGGCATCAACATCGGTGGAAAACGCCACTGGCTGCACAGCGCCTCCAATGCCGCGTTCACCTTTTTCCATCCGCATGGCAAGCGGGGCAGCGAAGCCCTGGATGACATCGGCATCCTTCCGGCATTTCAGGGCACCCTCTGCCATGACCATTGGAAGCCTTACTATCACTACGGCGGCTCACACGCCCTGTGCAACGCTCACCATCTCCGGGAACTGGAACGGGCCTGGGAGCAGGACAAACAGCAGTGGGCTCAGGATATGGCCCTTTTGCTCAAAGAGATCAACAAGGCCACCTTGGAGGCCGGGAGCCGACTTGACGTCTTCGATGCCGCTCTCTACCGAAAGCGCTACCGAGCGCTGCTCGAAGAGGCCGAGAAAGAGTGTCCGCCCCCCGATGAAAGTGAGAGAAACGGGCGCCGGGGGAGGCTGGCTCGCTCCAAGGCTCGCAACCTTCTGGAGCGGCTTCGGGACTATGAAGTCGATGTCTTGCGGTTCATGGTCGAAGACGAGGTTCCCTTCTCCAATAACCTGGCGGAAAACGATCTTCGGATGACCAAGGTTCAACAGAAAATCTCCGGCTGCTTCCGCTCCTGGGAGGGGGCCATGATGTTCTGCCGAATCCGTAGTTACCTGTCCACCTGCCGGAAACAAGGCGTCAGTGCGTCCGAAGCGTTGCGTCTCTTATTTGAGGGGAAATCCCCTCGGTTCATGCAGGCGGATTAGTTGGCGTATCGCCCACCATTCTCGTAGACATGCGGGTGGGGTGCTGAATAGTTAC
>NZ_FOJJ01000027.1 GCF_900111775.1 Desulfuromonas acetexigens
CCCCCTGTGTCAGGATAGATGTCGCCTCTCTTTGAGAGCCTTTGAGTGAAACCCGAGGGGCCGAAAGTGAAATTGTATGACTCACTATTCTGAAGAGTTAAAGACGAGCCTCATCGCCCGGATGCTGCCTCCTCAGAACGCCAGCGTCTCCGCTTTGGCGAAAGAGACCGGGATCCCGAAAGACACCTTGTACTGCTGGCGCCTCAAGGCCCGCGGTCGGAGCGGTGTAGGGCCGGACCAAGCGCGGTCGAGTGGCGGCTTCAGCAGCGAAGAGAGATTCGCCATCCTGTTGGAAACCGCTAGCCTCAACGAGTTGGAGCTGGGCGAATACTGCCGCCGCAAGGGGCTCTACCCGGAGCAGATCGTCCAATGGAAGGCCGGTTTTATCCAGGGTGCGAGCCCATCGGCCGGCAAGTTCGAGCGCGAGCAGTTGCAGCAACAGGCCAAGACGATCAAACAGCTCCAGAGTGAACTTCATCGCAAAGACAGAGCCTTGGCCGAGGCGGCGGCTCTTCTGGTGCTCGAAAAAAAGGTTCAGGCGCTCTGGGGGGGCACCGAGGACGAAAAATCGACCTCCAAGAGCGCCAAAAAGTGATTACCTTGATCCATGAGAGCTGCGCCGCCGGTGCGCGCCTGGCTGAAGTCTGCAAGGTTCTTGAACTTTCGCCCCGAACCGTGCAGCGCTGGCGACAGGGCGGTACGGTGAAGACCGATGGCCGCAAGGCGGCGGCGCAGGGTCGGGTGCCGGCGAACAAACTCGCCGAGGCGGAGCGGGCCGAGATCCTGACGACCGCCAATGCCCCGCAGTTCGCCCATTTGCCCCCCAACCAGATCATACCGAAACTCGCCGACCAAGGCCGCTATCTGGCCTCGGAATCGAGCTTTTACCGGATCTTGCGCGAAGAGAAGCAACTGGCCCGTCGTGGTAAAGCCAAGGCGCCGACCCACTCTCGCCCCCCGGAATTGGTGGCCACGGGGCCCAATCAGCTCTGGAGCTGGGACATTACCTACCTGGGCACCACGGTGAAGGGCCGGTATTTCTATCTCTACCTGATCATGGATCTGTTCAGCCGCAAGATCGTCGGATGGGAGGTCTTCGCCGAGGAATCGGCCGAGCATGCAGCTGCGGTTTTCCGTAAAGCGTACCTGCGCGAAGGGGTTACCGGTCAACTGCTGCGGCTGCATTCCGACAACGGCTCTCCGATGAAGGGAGCGACCATGCTGGCCACCCTGCAGCGGCTCGGTGTCGTCCCCTCCTTCAGCCGCCCCTCGGTCAGCAATGACAATCCCTATTCCGAGGCGCTGTTCAAGACCGTGAAATATCATCCCAGCTTTCCGGACAAACCCTTCGACACTTTGGATCAGGCGCGTCAGTGGGTAGCCGGATTCGAACAATGGTACAACGAGCAGCATCGTCACAGTGCCATGAAATTCGTCACCCCGGGCCAGCGCCACCGGGGCGAGGACCAGGAAATATTGCGTCAGAGAACGGCGCTCTACGCAGCGGCTAAAGCCAGTCGTCCCGAACGCTGGTCAGGCGACTGCCGAAACTGGAGCCGACCCGCAGTGGTCACCCTGAATCTCCAGAAGTCGTCCCAAGATCGACTTCTGCTCAAACAAAACGCCGCATGAAAATGCGACAACTTCCTTGACAACGACCG
>NZ_FOJJ01000028.1 GCF_900111775.1 Desulfuromonas acetexigens
CGCCGCCGTCGTCAAAAATTGTCGAGGGGATGTTTGGCAAGAAGGAGAAGAGCGCCGAAACCGACCCGGCAAGCGCCCACAATTTCGAGGAAATAGCGGAAGCGATGTATCTGCACAGCCTGAAAAATACGGTTTGACCGGCCACAAATAAGACAGGGCCGGGAATTTCTCCCGACCCCGCCCCGCCCATAGGGAACCAAGACGAACCCTAAAAGGAGTCTACCAAATGGAACAGGCATTGGCAACAAACTTGACAGAAACGGACACGGGGGAAGATCGGGCCGCCGACTTGCGGGGCAAGATTCACGCCCTGCTTGCGGGCGGCGATTGCTCCCAGGCGCAGATTGCCCGGGTTTCCGGGCTCTCAGCGGCGGCCCTCTCAAGTTGGCTGAAAGGGGCCTACAAGGGGGATAACAGCGCCGTTGAAGAGAAGCTTTTGAAGTGGCTTGGAGCCCGGGACCGGAACGCCCGGACTTCCGCCGCCATGCCCGCCGCTCCGGCCTGGGTCGACACCCCGACCGGCCGCCGGATCCACGCGGTTCTCATGTTCGCGCAAGCGGCCGGGGACTTGGGTTGCATTTACGGCGGGGCCGGACTCGGCAAGACCAAGGCGCTTCAATCTTACGCCGCCGCCAGTCCTAACGTCTGGGTTTCCACCATGAGCCCGGCGCATGGCGGGGTGTCGTCGGCCCTGGAAGAAATCGCCGAAGCAATCGGCCTTCGGGGAATTCCCGGCCGCGCCGCCCGCCTCCAGCGGGAGCTGGTCAACCGCCTGAACAATACCGGCGGCCTGTTGATCGTCGACGAAGCCCAACACTTGAATATGCGAAGCCTGGAAGCCATTCGCGCCATTCATGACGCTACCGGCGTCGGGCTGGTGTTGTGCGGTAACGAGGCGGTTTTTGCCCGTCTGACCGGGGGGAGCCGGGAGGCGACCTTTGCTCAGCTCTTCAGCCGTTTGGGGAAAAGGCTCCGGTTGACCAAGGCCGCCCCGGGGGACGTTGACGCCATGGCCGATGCCTTCGGCGTCATGGGCACCGCCGAACGCCGCTTTCTGGCGGGGATCGCCAGCAAACCGGGAGCATTGCGGGGGGTGGTGAAAACCTTGCGCCTGGCGTCGGTTTTCGCGGCCGGAAAAGGTGAGTCTCTGACTGTCGATCATTTGAACGCGGCCTGGCATGACCTGGCCGGGGAGGGGTAGCCATGGCACAGCACGAAGTCTGCCGTCAAGATCATTCCGCCGTGACGCCCCGGGAAGCCGTGGCGCTCTTGGTCGAATCGCAAAAGGGTTTGTTGTGGACCGTTGAGGAACTGCTTCGAGCTCTGGAACTGGCGGCGAGCAACGAGGGGGCGAAGAGTGAACGGAAGACGATGGATTGGACCCTGATTCTTCCCGCTCTTCTCAACCAGGTGAAGTCCGCCGCCGCCCTCCTGGAACCCGTGGAAAGGTGTTTGCTGAACGTCCAATCTTCTCCCGACGAGGTGAATCATGAATGTCGATGCCGCTGAAAAAGCCCTGAGATCGACCCAGGCGGAACTGGTCAAGGTTGTAAGTTTGCTCCGCCTGGCCTCGGATGCCGCGATAGGTTGCCCGCTGGCACAGGCCGGGGAAGTTGTTGACGATATTGGAGCCG
>NZ_FOJJ01000029.1 GCF_900111775.1 Desulfuromonas acetexigens
TCAGTGGTGTCCGGTTAGGTTTTTGCAGCTCGTGTCGCAAATCGATAATCTTGATGAAAAACTATAAAAATCGACAACTTACCACATTTTTAGCTTGACAAACGGCCGCGAGGGGGTCGGCGAATTTTCGTAACTACCTGATATCGAAGGGAATTACGAAAATGTCGCTACTGGCCCGAATGTTCCGAACCCGGCTCAACGCTCTTACCATCGTCCGTTTGTTCACCCCGTTCCAGGCCGCGCTCGATCCGGTCCCGACTCTTGAGGCCCGCGGCAACAGGCCTTTGCAGATGACTTTCGAAGACCAGTTGAAAATTCTGACCTATTACCATCTCGAAGAGCACACTTCGGGGCGGCATCTGCTCCAGGTCCTAGCCCAGGAGGGCTTTGCCGCGACCCACATCGCTCCGCCCGAGGGCATCAAGAAAAGCGCCTTCTTCGAAGCCCTCAACTCGCGGGGTTTGGAGCAGATGGTCCAAGTCTACGAAAACCTTCAGAAGCAGGCGACGGCCAAACTGCCCCTCGCCAAGGAGTTCTCCGACTTGGGGGATCTGGTTTCGGTCGACGGAACACTGATCGACGCCACGCTCTCCATGGTCTGGGCCGATTATCGAGACGGGGCTAAAAAAGCCAAGGTCCATCTGGGCTTCGATATCGGCCGGGGCATTCCCCAGAAACTGACCCTGACCGCCGGCAAGGCCGATGAGCGACCCCAGGTGGACTATCTGGTGGCGCCCGGGCAGACCGCCGTCATGGATCGCTACTACCAGTGCTACAAGAACTTCGACGATTGGCAGGCCCAGGAGCGCCATTTCGTCTGTCGCATCAAGGCCTCTTCCCGCAAGACGGTGCTGCGTGAAAATCCCATCGAGCCCGGCGGACAGGTGTTCTTTGACGCCGTCACCCGCCTGGGAACGGCGGGCGGCAATCAGACGGAACGGGAGGTTCGCGTGGTCGGCTACAAGGCCGACGGAAAAACCTACTGGGTGGCCACCGACCGTTTCGATCTGACGGGCGAGCAGATTGCCTACGTTTACAAACTCCGCTGGACGATCGAGTCCTTCTTCGGCTGGTGGAAGCGCCACCTCAAGGTGTACCACCTGATCGCCCGCAGTCCCTACGGCTTGCTGATGCAGATTCTCTCCGGCTTGATCACCTATCTCCTGCTGGCCATCTACTGCCACGAGGAGCACGGCGAACGGGTTGGCATCGAGAGGGTTCGCGAGTTACGCAACAAAATCCGCAACGAAGCGGCCGAAGACGTTGCCGCCGGCGTGACGCCGCCAGGCTTCATCGATTTAGACTTCGGCGCGTATGCAACTTCTTAACCGGACACTGCTG
>NZ_FOJJ01000030.1 GCF_900111775.1 Desulfuromonas acetexigens
GGCGGTGTAAATCATTTTGTGTAAATGGTTTGGTTTTCGGTTATCAGTAAGCTGGCATTCTGTCTTCGAACAGGATGGAAAACCGGTTGAGGGCCGCCTTCCAGTCCCGGATCGGCAGGGTCCATTTCTTGGCGATATTGTTCAATGCCAAATAGAGCAGCTTGAACATGGCTGCGTCGTTGGGAAATGATCCCCGGTTCTTGGTGACCTTGCGGAGCGACATGTTCAGCGACTCGATGGCGTTGGTCGTGTAGATCACCTTGCGGATCTCCGCCGGGTAGGCAAAAAACGGGGTGATTCGCTCCCAGTTCCGCCGCCAGGACTGGCCGATGGAGGGATGGGTTTCATCCCATTTGGCCTCGAATTCCGACAGGTTCATTTCGGCCTGCTCGACGGTCGCCGCCTGGTAAATGGTCTTGAGGTCGGCAGCCACCTCCTTGCGCTGCTTCCACGAAACGTATTTGAGGGAGTGGCGCACCATGTGGACGAGGCAGAGCTGGACCTGGGTGCGGGGAAAAACCGTCTCGATGGCTTCGGGGAAGCCCTTGAGGCCATCCACGCAGGCGATGAAGATGTCTTCAACGCCACGGTTTTTCAACTCGGTCACCACCTGCAACCAGAACTTGGCGCCCTCGTTCTCGGCCACCCACATCCCCAGAACCTCCTTGATGCCGTCCATGGTGACGCCCAGGGCCAGGTAGACGGCTTTGTTGCTGACGTGACCGTTATCCCGTACCTTGACCCGCACAGCGTCCATATAGACGATGGGATAAAGGGGATCGAGCGGCCGGTTCTGCCAGATTTTGACCTCGTCGGCGATGGCATCGGTCACGCTGGAAATCAGGCTAGGAGAGACCTCGACGCCGTAAATCTCTTCCAAGTGTCCCTGGATCTCCCGCGTGGTCATCCCCCGGGCGTACAGGGAGATGATCTTACCGTCGAAGCCGGCAAAACGGGTCTGCCCCTTCGGAATGATGGTCGGCTCAAAGGTGGCGTCCCGGTCGCGGGGCACCTCGATCGGCAGCTTGCCGAACTCGCCCTTGATGGTTTTGGCGGATTTGCCGTTGCGAGCATTACCACCCTTGGTGGCGATGGCACCATGCTTCTCATGCCCTAGGTGGTCGGTCATTTCCGCCTGCAGGGCTCGCTCAACGAGGCCTTTGGTCAGTTGCTTGAGCAGGCCATTCTCCCCGATCAGATCCTCGGGTTTGGTGTACTTGAAATCGGCAAACAGGCGGTCAAGAAGTTCTTTTTCGATGGCCATTTGGGCTCCTCAGAGGGTGGGGGGCTGGTGTACCCCGGAATGGCCATTTACACAAACTAAATTACACCCTC
>NZ_FOJJ01000031.1 GCF_900111775.1 Desulfuromonas acetexigens
TGGGTTGTCGCCAAACAACCAATCTACCCTCAGGAGATGACGCTTTGGATCAGAGTGTAGCAGAGACTGTTTCATGTCAGAACCAAATTAATTCGTTTTTTGACCATCAGCGTGTCGCTTTACTCTTGAAGCAAAGCAACATGGCCAAGCAGTGCGGCATTGCACCCGTCGCGGTGATGCGGTTTATCTTCTGCCTGGCTTTCACCGGCAAGAATCTGTTCCGCTATTTGCAGGCCGATCCTGCCGGGAACGAAATCGGCAAGGACACCGTGTACCGATTTCTCAATTCGGTCAACGCCAACTGGCGCAAGTTCCTGCATCTGTTGAGTGCCGCAGTGATCCGCAAGCAGATTCTGCCGCTGACGTCGGAGCAGACGCCGAAGGTTTTCATCGTCGATGACTCGCTCTACAACCGTAACCGCAGCAAAAAAGTGGAGCTTCTGGCCCGTGTCCACGATCATAACGAGAATCGCTACTACCGCGGGTTCCGGTTGCTGACGCTGGGCTGGTCCGATGGCTCCACCTGTGTGCCGGTATCGTTCAGCCTGCTGAGCTCCGCCAAGGAGAAAAATCGCCTGATGCCGATGGCCGAGATCGACAAACGGACCAACGGTTTCAAGCGCCGGGCCGAGAGTCTGCGCAAGGCTCCGGAAGCGCTCAAGGACCTGGTGATGCAAGCCCGCCATAGCGGCATCACCGCCGATTACTTGCTCTTCGACAGTTGGTTCGCCTTCCCGGCAACGATCCTCGGGCTGCTCCAACAAAAGCAGCAGGTCATCTGCATGCTCAAGGCCATGAAGACCATCACCTACGGCTATCAGGGGTTCGATCTCACCCTCGGCGATCTGTACAAAAGCGTCCGCAAGCGCAGCGGCCGGGCGAAGATTCTGGCCTCGGTTCTTGTTGAGCTGGGCACGGATGACCAGGGGAAGGCCGTCATGGCCAAGATCGTCTTCGTCCGAAATCGCAGTACCAGAAAGTGGCTGGCATTGCTGTCCACCGATGTCACCCTTGCCGACGAAGAGATCGTCAAGCTCTACAAGCGGCGCTGGGACATCGAGGTGTTTTTCAAAATTACCAAGAGCTATCTGCGGTTAGCCAAGGAATTTCAGAGCCGCAGCTACGATGCGCTGGTCGCCCATACGACGATTGTTTTCTCCCGCTATATCATGCTGGAGGTTGCCCGGCGCACGCACAACGATCCGCGCACCCTGGGAACCTTGTTTCATGCCGG
>NZ_FOJJ01000032.1 GCF_900111775.1 Desulfuromonas acetexigens
CGGCAAAGCCCTGCCCCCGAGCGGCGGCGACGACCCGGGCCGAAAGCTGGTCGGGTGTCTGCTCCAGCAACAGGGCGTGGTCAAGGGGGAGGTAACGGTACAGGCCGGGCGCCAGTCCCTCGACCCGGAAAATCGCCAGATAGGTTTCAAAGGGGTGGCGGCACCCGGCGGAAGGGACGGTGCGCAATACCGCCGCCTCGTGCAGGCGGGCGCGCACCCCTTGCGTGCTCCAGAGGAGAAAGGCCAGCTCTTCCCGGCTGAGCGGCGACGGCAGAAAGCGGCGCCGGCTCTCCCGGCGAGCGATGGCCTCCTCTAGATCGCAGGGAGGAATGGCCCAGCTTTCCCGGTCGGGCAGAGGGATGAGCGTCGCCCCTTCCGGCGCCGGCTTCTGTGCCGGTGGCGGGGCGATCCCCCGGGATTGGGCTGTACGCCGCCAGTCCACTTCCAGGCGAATCCGGTCGGTGAGAAAGTGACGCCCCGCACTTTGGCTGATGGAAGGTTTGCTCATGATGGAATCTCGAATGATGAAGGGTTGAGGTTGCGCTTGAGTGCTTGGCCGGCCCCTATTCGTAGTGGGTCCACATCCGCAGTACCTTCACCGTACGAATATCAGCGAGAACCTGGTAGACCAGTCGATGCTGGATATTGATGCGTCTCGAATAAGCGCCCGCCAAGTCGCCGACGAGCTTTTCGTAAGGCGGCGGATTTTGCAAGGGATTCTCCGCGAGGAGATCAAGCAGTTGCTTCGCTTTCGATTTCAACCCCGAAGCGGAAAGCTTCTTGGCATCCTTCTGGGCCTGCTTGGTGTAGACCAGTTTCCAGCTCACCAGTCCAATTCCTCGTCGCACTCTTCCACCGGCGTCTTCATGCCGTCGATGATGGACTCCTTCATGCCAGGAACGGAATGCAGATAGAGGGTCTCTTGCACGGCGCGCCAATCCTCCGCGGCAATCAGCACGGCGCTGTTACGCTTGCCGGTGATCTGGATGGGTTCGTGCGATTCGGCTACGTCATCGAGGAGTTTGTAGAGAAGTTTTCTCGCTTCGGTCGCTGTGATCGTGGGCATGGCTGCCTCCTTTGCGTACG
>NZ_FOJJ01000033.1 GCF_900111775.1 Desulfuromonas acetexigens
CGCTGCCCGACAGCGTCATCGCTCGTTGTCCGGCGGATGAAAGTCTGCTGGCCTCGATTTTAACGGCCAAGTACGCCGATCACTTGCCGCTCTACCGGCAGGCGCAGATGCTGCGACGCAGCGATGTCCACATCAGTCGCCAAACCATCTCTAAATGGGTTCTGAGCCTCGGTGCGGGGCTCGCTCCCCTTTACGAAGCGATGAAAGCCCGCATCCTTGCCAGTGGGGTGATCTTCGTCGACGAAAGTCCGGTCAGTTTGCAGAGTCAGAGCAAAGGCCCCTGCAAAAAAGCCTATATGTGGGTCTATGCCGGCGGTGGCGGCGGAGATCCGCCCTATCGGTTCTTTGAATTTCGCACCAGCCGCAGCCATGCGCATGTCGAGCAGACCCTGAAGGAGTACCAGGGGGTTCTGCACTCGGACAAGTACGCCGCCTACGAAAAGCTGGCCCGGCGCGAGGAAATCCAGTGGTGTCCGTGCATGGCGCACGCCCGACGCAAGTTTGTCGAGGCCGAAGGAGGCGATCCGCAGCTTCGCCGCCGGATATTGCGCAAAATTCGCCACCTGTTCATGCTCGAACGAGTCGCCTGGTCGCGCAGCCCGGAAGAGCGCCTACGGATTCGCTGGGAGATCGAGAAGCCGGTTCTCGAGAACCTGAAGTCCCTGGTCAAAGAACGGATACTGGCCGGCGGCCTGCTGCCCAAGTCGAAGTTCAGCCAGGCTCTGCACTACTACTTGGACTTGGCGCCCCATTTCGAGAACTACCTGAACCACCCCGAGGCGCGGCTGGATAACAACGTGGCCGAACGGGCGATTCGTCCCCTGACGATCGGGAGGAAAAACTGGCTCTTCGTCGGCAGCGAGGAGGGCGGCCAAGCTGCCGCAACGATCCTGTCGCTGATTCAGACCTGCCGGAATCTGGACATCAACCCCCAGGAGTACCTGGAAGACGTCCTACGGCGAATCATGAGTCACCCGGCCAAGCAGATCGATGAGCTACTGCCGGATCATTGGTTAGCCTCCCGGAAGAAGAATGCCGCATCGCAGACCGTCAAGCAAGATGGGCTGGGTTGACGGTTAC
>NZ_FOJJ01000035.1:0-441 GCF_900111775.1 Desulfuromonas acetexigens
GACTACTTGGGTATCTAATCCTGTTTGCTCCCCACGCTTTCGCGCCTCAGCGTCAGTAACGGGCCAGTGAGTCGCCTTCGCCACTGGTGTTCTTCCGAATATCTACGAATTTCACCTCTACACTCGGAGTTCCACTCACCTCTCCCGTACTCAAGACAGCCAGTATTGAAGGCATTTCCGAGGTTGAGCCCCGGGCTTTCACCCCCAACTTAACTGTCCGCCTACGCGCCCTTTACGCCCAGTAATTCCGAGCAACGCTAGCCCCCTTCGTATTACCGCGGCTGCTGGCACGAAGTTAGCCGGGGCTTCTTCTCCGGGTACCGTCATTATCGTCCCCGGTGAAAGGATTTTACAATCCTAAGACCTTCATCATCCACGCGGCATGGCTGCGTCAGGCTTTCGCCCATTGCGCAAGATTCCCCACTGCTGCCACCCGTAGGG
>NZ_FOJJ01000035.1:450-917 GCF_900111775.1 Desulfuromonas acetexigens
GACTACTGGGGTATCTAATCCTGTTTGCTCCCCATGCTTTCGTACCTCAGCGTCAGTATTAGGCCAGATGGCTGCCTTCGCCATCGGTATTCCTCCAGATCTCTACGCATTTCACCGCTACACCTGGAATTCTACCATCCTCTCCCATACTCTAGCTTCCCAGTATCGAATGCAATTCCTAAGTTAAGCTCAGGGATTTCACATCCGACTTAAGAAGCCGCCTACGCACGCTTTACGCCCAGTAAATCCGATTAACGCTCGCACCCTCTGTATTACCGCGGCTGCTGGCACAGAGTTAGCCGGTGCTTATTCTGCGAGTAACGTCCACTATCCTAGAGTATTAATCTAAGTAGCCTCCTCCTCGCTTAAAGTGCTTTACAACCAAAAGGCCTTCTTCACACACGCGGCATGGCTGGATCAGGCTTTCGCCCATTGTCCAATATTCCCCACTGCTGCCCCCCGTAGGG
>NZ_FOJJ01000036.1 GCF_900111775.1 Desulfuromonas acetexigens
CGGTGGCCTCTGGCGGGCATTCTCCGGCCTTGTTCGGCCCGTCGCAACAGCCCGGCGGGCCTCTCTTCGCGGCCGTCCCGGCGCAACCTGGCGGCCTCGCTTCGGGCGTGATCCGCTCCGGGTCTGCGGTCTGCTGAGCTGGTTCCAGGCGTCAAGGCGGACCCTCTGCGGTGGCCCGGCGGCGGTCCCCTTGACCGTTGTGCCGGTGGCTCCTGGCGGTCATTCTCCGGCCTGATTTTCCCCTTCGCAACAGCCCGGCGGGCCTCTCTTCGTCGCCGTCCCGGCGTAACCTGGCGGCCTGGCTGCGGGCGCGATCCGCTCCGGGCCTTCGGTCTGTTGAACTGGCTCCGAAAGCCCCGGCGGGCTCCCTACTGTGGCCCCGCTTCGGGCGGTCCCCTTGGCCGCTGTGCCGGTGGCTCCTGGCGGTCATGATCCGGGCGGCCTCTCCGGCTTCCTTTTCCCCTTCGCAACAGCCCCGGCGGGCCTCTCTTCGCAGCCGTCCCGGTGCAACCTGACGGCCTGGCTGCGGCGGCCTGCGGGCTCGCTGGTTTCTACTTTACCGGCCTTGCATCTTCTTGAACCAGCGGGCAAGGCCGGTCTTTGAAGGGGTCCGGTCTTCTCCAAAGCGGCTGGAAATTTCGGCCAACAGTTGGG